>DASPQS010000082.1:0-3213 GCA_035624865.1 Binataceae bacterium (SeqCode)
CGGAGCGGCTTTCCTGTTGCGGATAGAAAACCCGGCTGCCGGTGCGTGGTGGGACACCTATCAATTTTACTTCATGGAAGGAGCTGCAACCGCGATCGGGTTGCTCTTCGCGATCCGCATCGCGCGACGCCTGATCGGCGATCCCGGGATAGCGGCGCGCTGTACGGTCTGGGCTGCCATCCTCATGGCCCTGGCTTTCGCTCCCTTGATTCATCTTTGCGCCGTTGCCGCACGGCTTTTACCCGACACGTCGGGTATCGTCTCTCGGGATTGGATCATTGGCTTGGCTGGCTACGAGATAGGAAGGTACCTTGACAAGGTTTCCGTTGCCGCGGTTTACTTTCTCAAGACAGCCTGCCTTGCGCTAATCGCGGGTCTGGCCCTTTTCGGGATCGCCGTAGCCGTGAATTTCGCAACTGAGAGCGCGGCCAATGGTGAGCCGCAGTCCGATTTGTCTTCGGGATCATGATCTGCCTTTGTAATTCTTTCCTCCGCGGCATTCGGAGGGCGGACGCGGCACCAAAGCTGGATACCGGCAATGGCTGACAAGGAAACAGACAAAAGCAAACCGGCCCGGCTCAGCCGTCGCGCGTTCATCAAGGGAGCCGGAGCAGCCGCCGCGGTCGCGGGACTGATCGGCACGCGCCCTTCCGCTTCAGCCACCGAACCTGAGCCCTCGGATCAACACTCTGAAGGCGCGGCGGAGCGGCTGGGTCCCGGCCCGGAAACGATCGAACTCATGGTCAATGGCGCCACCCGCAGGCTCACGCTCGAACCGCGCGTGACCCTGCTCGAGGCGTTGCGGGACTATCTCGGTCTCTACGGGACCAAGCTGGTTTGCGACCGCGGCGCTTGCGGTGCCTGCACGGTGCACCTCGATGGCAATCCCGTTACGTCGTGCATGATGCTCGCGGTCGACGCACGCGGCCACGAGGTTAAAACCATCGAGGGCCTCGGCAGCCCCGGTCATATGCATCCCGTGCAGGACGCATTTGTCGAGGCGGACGCGCTGCAATGCGGCTTCTGCACGCCCGGCATGATTATGTCGATCGCGGCCGCTCTCGATCGTAACGCCGGGTTGACACTCGAAGAGATCAAACAAGCCGTGGCCGGTAATATCTGCCGCTGCGGCACCTATCCGCACGTCTTCAAAGCGGCGTTGGGCGCTGCGGCGCGGCTTCGAGGCGCGAAACCGCCCGGAGGGAACGCCTGATGGCGCGGCGTGTGACGGTCAAGCTCGGCTTCCAGGGGCACGTCGACGACGTGTCACTTGTAATCCCCGACGACGAGCCCACGCCCTGGCAATGGGGCGACAAGCTGACCTTGGTCGGGACGGAGACGGCGCGAATCGACGGGCCGCTCAAAGCCACCGGCGCCGCCCGCTACTCCTACGACGTTAACCTGCCCGGAATGCTCTACGGCGCAATCCTGCGCAGCCCGTACGCGCACGCCCGCGTGCGCAACGTCGACCTCACGCGTGCGCACAATCTCCAGGGAGTCCGCGCCGTCCTCAGGCGTGACGACGAGGTCGTCCGCTTTGCCGGGCAGGAAGTAGCCGCGGTCGCCGCGATTAACGCGCAGGTGGCTAACGACGCGCTCGCGCTCATCGGGGTCGACTACGAGCCGCTGCCCTTCGTCGTCGAGATGGAAGATGCGCTCAAGCCGGGTGCGCCGCACGTCTTTGCGACGGGAACCAACGCGGCCTCTCCCAAGGTCTTTGAGCGTGGCAATGTCGGTCGCGGACTCGAGGAAGCTGTCGAGACTCACGAGGCGCTCTACACCACGCCGGTGCAAACCCACGTCTCGCTTGAAACCCACGGAGCCGTCGCCCAATGGGACGGCGACCAGTTGACCGTATGGTGCTCGACGCAAGGGATCTTCACCGTGCGCGACGACCTCGCCGTGCTCTTCAACCTGCCGCCCGACAGGGTGCGCGTAATCACTCCGTATCTGGGCGGGGGCTTCGGCTCGAAGTTCGGCGCGGGCGCCGAAGTGGTCATCGCGGCGCAGCTCGCGCGCAATGCGGGCGCGCCGGTCAAGCTGATGCTCCCGCGCGCCGCCGAACATGTCGGCACCGGCAACCGGCCAAGCTCATGGCAACAGGTGAAACTCGGCGCCGGCCGCGACGGCAAGCTTACGGTGATCGATCTGGTCGAGCATGGCAGCGGCGGAATCGGTGGCGGCGCCGGTTCCTCGGGTCCGTACAAGGGGCTCTATCAATGCGACAACATTCGCACGGAGGAGCGTGACGTCTACATCAACGCCGGGCCGTCCTCCCCGATGCGCGCGCCGGGATGGCCACAAGGATGCTTCGCGCTGGAGTTGGCGATCGACGAGTTGGCGCGCAAGCTCAACCTTGATCGGCTCGAGTTCCGCCGGCGCAACAACACCAATCCGGTGCGCGCGCTCGAGTTCGATCTCGGCGCAGGCGCCTTCAAATGGGACGAGAAAAGCCGCGCGCCGAGGCAGCGAGGCCCCGTCAGGCGCGGCATCGGAGCAGCCTCCGCGGCCTGGCACGGGATCGGCACCTCCGGTCCCCAGGCCCAGGTGATCGCCTTTCGCGACGGGCACGTCGAGGTTCGCATCGGTACGCAGGATATCGGCACCGGGACACGCACAATTCTCGCGATGGTGGCCGCGGAGGAGTTGGGGCTGCCGCTTGCCAAAGTCAGTGCCGAGATCGGCGACACGCGTTATCTCTTTTCGGTTCCTTCGGGCGGCAGCATGACCGCGCCGTCGAATACTCCGGCCGTCCGCCAGGCCGCGGCTCATCTCAAGGCCAAACTCTTCCGCATCGCCGCGGCTGCGCTCGGCGCCGAAGCGATCAACCTCGAAGCGCATGACTCGATGATTCGGGTCCGCTCTGAACCGTCGCACGCTCTCTCCTTCGCCGAGGTATGCCGCCGCATCCCCGGCGATTCGCTTTCGGCCGAGGGTGAGCGAGCGCCGAACTATGCCGGGTTTCGCACCGATCAGGCCGGGTGCCAGTTCGCGGAAGTCGAAGTCGATACCGAAACCGGTGTCGTACGCGTGGTCCGCGTAGTTGCCGTGCATGACGCCGGCAGGATCGTCGACCCCCTGACCGCGCGCAGCCAGGTCAACGGCGGCGTTATCATGGGCGTTGGGTTCGCCTTGACCGAGGAGCGGCGGCTCGACCCGCAGCTCGGTCTGATGGTCAACCCGACGATGGACGATTACAAGCTGCCCGGTCCG
>DASPQS010000083.1:0-10086 GCA_035624865.1 Binataceae bacterium (SeqCode)
CGAATTCCCGCGCCGGAACTTTCGTTGCTGACGCGCCAGCTAGGCGCTTTGCTGGGCGCCGGGGTGCAACTAGTCGACGCGCTGGCCACTCTTAGCGGCCAATCCAGCCGTCCGTTGACGAAGCGGACTCTTTCGCAGGTGCGGGAGAGCGTGCGCGAAGGCTCGTCGCTGGCCGACGCTCTGGCCGCCCACCCCGACATTTTTTCCGAGCTCTACGTCGGGATGGTGAGGGCGGGCGAAGCGGCGGGCGCGCTCGAAGGGGTGCTGGACCGCCTGGCTGAGTACAGTGAACGCCAGTCGGAATTCGTCTCCAAGGTTCGCGGCGCGTTGACCTACCCCGCCATCATGATGTGCGTGGGCGGCCTCATCATGGGCTTCCTGGTGAGTTACGTCGTTCCGCAGGTCGCCACTATCTTCGAACAGCAGCACGCGGTGCTGCCCGTGATGACGCGCGCGCTGATCAGCATCTCGAACTTCCTGACCAGCTATTGGCTGATTCTGCTGATCGGTCTGGTCGCGGCAGTGGCGGGAATTACCGCCGGGCTTTCGACCAAAGCCGGCCGGAGTCTCTATGATACATGGTTGCTGCGAATCCCATTCCTGGGCCCGACCGTGGTGAGAGTCATATGCGCCCGGCTTGCGCGCACGCTCGCGACCCTGCTCAAGAGCGGGGTGCAACTCGTGCCGGCGCTGACCGCGGTGAAGCGAGTCGTCACAAATGGTCTGCTTGCCGACGCGTTGGAGGCCAGCCGCGACAGCATTCGTGCTGGTCATGGAATGGGCGACACGCTGGCGCGCAGCGGGTTGTTTCCTCCTTTGCTGGTCGAGATGGTCAGGGTCGGCGAGCGCTCGGGCGAACTCGAGTCGATGCTTGAACGGGTGGCGGACAATTACGAGAGGGAAGTCGAAGCCTCGCTGCGCCAGATGACGACGATGCTGGAGCCACTGATGACGCTGGTGATGGCGGCTGTTATTCTATTTATGATGATGGCCGTACTACTGCCGATCTTCCAGTTGAACCAGTTGATGCAGTGATGTTGTCGCGGGGGAACAAGGCAATGCGCAAGCAGCTCCGCCGTTTCCAGGACGGCTTCACCCTGATCGAACTCATGGTGGTCATCCTGATTATTGGCTTGCTGGCGACAATCGTCGTCCAAAACCTGCGCAGCGCGACCGACAAGGCGAAACGGGTCAAGGCCCAAGCCGACATTGCGCAGATCAAGAGCGCGCTCGATCGCTACTACCTCGACAGTGGATCGTATCCGACCACGGACCAGGGGTTGACCGGCCTTGTCGCCGCACCGACCGCGGGCAACGTCCCCAAGGACTGGGGCGGCCCCTATATCGAGAAAATTCCTCCCGACCCGTGGGGCAACCCATACTTCTACCAGAGCGACGGCAACTCCTACGTGCTCAAATCCTTCGGAGCTGACGGGGTCGAGGGCGGCGAAGGCAAAAACGCCGATATCGACGGTAGCAGCAGCTCGTGAGGCGGGCTCGGGCACGCACTCGAATTCTCGGCGGCCCCACCATGCATGCCCAACGCTCGCGGGAAACGCTCCCGGAACGGTTGGTCGTGAGGACTAAGGAAGCGTCGGTAGTTGTGCTCGAAAGTGCTGGGACCGAGAAAAGTGAATAGATGCCCGTGGAAGCGGCGTGCGCTCCGCTACGCTCCGGGGTTCACGCTGCTGGAGCTGGCGGTAGTGCTCTTCCTGATCGGCCTTGTGATGATGATCGCAATGCCGCATTTCGCCGCGTTCGGGGACGCTCAGTTGAGGAGCGAGGCCCGCCGCCTTGCCAGCCATGCCAACTACCTCTACCAGGAGGCCGGCGCGCAAAAGGTCATGCTGCGGCTCAACTTCGACCTCGACCACGATCGCTACATGGTGACGCGCCTCGATCAGTTTGCGCCTGAGCCGGTCTTCATGCCCGAGCGGGGAGCGGCAGGCGCGGTGGTCGAAATGCCGGCGGACGTTCATATCCGCGACGTTTCGGTCGAAGGCGTTGGAACTTTTCGGCGCGGTACGGTTGGCGTGCAGTTCTATCCGGGCGGCGCTGCCGACGCCGCCGTAATCCATCTGGCGGACAGACTCGGGACGGTCTTCACCCTGGCAATCGATCCATTCAGCGGGCGTGTTTCGGTCGCCCGCGGCGACTTCAGTCCGTCGCGAAGTGGCCGCCTGAGTCAATGAGACGGATCGCGCAACCGTTTGCCGCCGCGTTCACTCTGCTCGAGGTGATGATCGCGGTCGCCTTCATCGGCATCGCTCTGCTGGCCTTGCTTTCCCTTCATCACAGCAACCTGAATTCGGTGATACGCGGCCAGAACCTGACCGAGGCTGCGACGCTGGCGCAGGCGTTAATGGCGCAAGCCGAACTCGAACGCTTCCCGCCAGTTGGTGTCACTCAGGGTGACTTCTCGCAGATCTATCCTGGGCAATACAAGAATTTTCGCTGGGAGCGCTCGGTCGAAGGTTCTCCGGTGTTCCCCGACGTGCGGCGAGTACGGGTGCGGGTACTCTACGGCGCGGGACGCGTCCGCAGCTTCACCCTGACCGAATTCATGCACAACCCGGTGCCTCCGCCGGCGGTCGAAAATGCTCAACCGGGCGCTTGATCGCAGACGGAACTGCCAGATGAACCCCGCGGGTTCACGAACCGCGGTATGGTCCGGCGGCTTCACCCTGATCGAGATAATGATCGCGATCGCGATCCTCGCGCTGATACTGGTGATGCTCGCGGGTTCATTCCATGCGGTCGCGACCGGAAAAGTGCATGCGGAAAGCCGCCTGGCACTCGATCAGGAGGGCCGTGTTATCCTGTCGGAAATAAGCAGTGAAATTCGCGGCGCGGTGCAGACGCCGCTCATACCCAGCCGCACCCTGCTGCTTGGCGAGGGCCGGATGCAAAACGCGGTGCCGGTCGACTCGATCACCGTGTCCTCGCTCGAACCCGGCCATCGCCGCGCGGTTGAGGGTTTTGGAGCCGAGGACACCGTCACCTATGTGACCGAGCCCAATCCCGACCATCCAGGATGGTTTCGTCTGCGACGCACCCAGAGTAGCAGTCTGCTTGGAATCGGAACCGGCGACAGCGCAAGAACGTCGTTGGTGATAGCGGACAACCTGCTGTCGCTGCATATCAAGTATTTCGACGGCACCGATTGGAAAGAGAGCTGGAACTCGCAAAGCCTGCCACCTGGCCAGGAGTTGCCCGAGGAAGTTGCGATCGACATCGCACTCGCGCCTGATGTCGGCGCGCCGCTGACGCTTTCAACCATGGTCGTTCCGCCGATGGCGTTCCAACAATGGTGAAACCGGTCCCGCGCAAATACGATCGCGGGATCGCCCTGCTCGCGACGATTCTGGCAATCGCCCTGATGACCCTGCTGGTGGTCGATTTTACGACGTCGGCGGCGCTTGGCTACCGCGCGGCAGCGAATCAGGCCGACGCCCTGCGCGCCCGTTACCTCGCTCGCTCCGGAGTCGCCGTGGGGCTCGCAATGCTGGCGCAGGACTCGCTCAAGAATGCGAGGCAGCCGGGGACCTTCCATCCCTACGACAGCCTGGACAAGGCGTGGGCACAGCCGGCGCTGCCGATCGCCGTGGACGGTGGCACGGTTTCACTCGCGGTCGTCGACGAAGCACGCAAAATCGATGTGAACCTGCTGTTCAATTCACGCACACGCGAGGTCGACCCACAGTACATGGGGATTCTCGCGCGCCTCTTCACGAATATCGGTGTGTCGACTGACCTCCTGCCGATCCTCGTGGACTGGCTCGATCCGGACAGCGTCACTTCTCCCGGCGGAGCCGAGGCGGATTACTACCTCCGGCTCACGCCGCCCTACGAACCCCGCAACGGGCCAATGCCTACTATCGGGGACTTGCGGATGCTCAAGGGGATGGACGACGCGACGTTCCTGAAGCTCAGCCGCTACCTTACAACCATGCCCGAGCCGGCGGTGAACGCGAACACCGCACCGGCGGAAGTGCTCGCCGCGATTGCCCCCGAACTCGAGAACAATCCGGAATTGGTCAAGGAAATCGTCGCTGCGCGAACCTTCCGGCCCTTCCTCCAGGTTACTGACGTCGCCAATCTCCCGGGCCTGGGCGAGTTCGCACCCCACTTTACCCCCCTGTTAACTACGCGCGGTTCTTACTTTACGATAACTGGAACTGGAGACTTTGCCGGAGCCCGCCAGCGCATCTATGCTACCTTCCGCCGCAATGAGAACGGCACCGCGATGCTCATGAACTGGCACGAGGACTGACCGCATGACGATGCGAACGGGTGTGGGGTGACGAGGGGTTGTCGATGGGACAGAAGATCCTGGCGCTGGAAATGGGCGGCGATCATGTGCGGGCTGCGGTTGCAGATCGCTCATGGAACATGCTCGAACTGCTCGCTGTCTGCGAACAAGAGCGCGACCGCGAAGAGCAGGACCTGAGCGGCGCCCTCTCCCGCATCGTCGATCAGATCGGCAAACCCGATATCGTCATTTCCGGGTTGCCGGGCGAATACGTCGCCAAGCGTCTGCTCACCCTGCCGTTCCATGACCGGCGCCGTCTGAAGCAGATTGTTCCTTTCGCCCTCGAAGAACATCTGCCCTTCGCGGTTGACGACGCCGCGGTGGCTTTTGCCCGAGTCGGGGTTGAAGATGACCAGACGCTTGTGATCGCGGCCTTCGCTCGCAAGGAAGAATTGCGCCGCCACCTGGAATTGCTGGCGCGGGCCGGACTCGACCCCAAGATCGTCACGCTCAGTACGCTCGCGCTGGCCGGCTTGCTCACACGCGTGCGCAACGGTCATAGCGGGCCGCACCTGGTGCTTGACCTCGACCACGCATGCACCTCGATGGTGCTGATCGACGCGGACGGTACGCCGCGCGCCATGCGTACGGTTGGCCAGGGGCTCGACCCGGAGAGCGGCAATCCGCTGCTGCAACCGGCAGCCGCGGCGATTCTTGGCGCGGTGCGTCAGACGCTGCTTGCGCATCCTCCGGAGCACGAGCCGGCCGACCTCGTGCTCGCCGGCCCGGTCGCCGCCGCACCCGATCTGCGCGGTCAAATCGCGGACATGCTTGACGTGCCGGTGCGTGATTTCGGCGAGTTCGATTGCTCGACCCTGATCCAGGGAATCCGCACCGAACCGGTTCGATTCGCCGGATGCGTCGCGATGCTGCTGGGCGAGGCTCCAGTGAGGCCGCTCGAGCTGCTCAACTTCCGGCAGGGCGAATTCGCATTCACCGGCCGCAGTGTCTCGGTTGCGCCGCTGCGCCTGTCGGCGATGCTGGCCGTGGCGGTTGTTGCCGTTGGACTGCTCCATTTCGCGCTCTCGCTCGGGGTCAGCGGGCGCCAGCTTCACATGATCAACCGCGAGATCCGAGCCGTCACCGAGCCGGCGCTGGGCGCGGCCGATCCGGCAACTGCCAAAAACGACCTCGCCAGCAAGATCAAGGACATGACCAAGCGGTTGCATCTGATGGGGGGAAGTCTCAGTCACGGTTCGCCGCTCGACGTTCTGCTGGCGCTCTCACGCGCGATTCCGCCCGGATTGCCGGCCCGGGTCAGCACGCTTCAAATCGACGATACCGGCATCAAGCTCGACGGCGAGGCAGACTCGCTCGCCACGGTCGACCAGGTCAAGCGGGCACTCGAGACCAACGGCACTTTCAGCACGATTGCGATCGACCATGCGGGCGCCGGCTCGGATCCGAGTAAAGTCGAATTTCGTCTGAGCGCCACGCTCAAGGGCGAAACCGGAGGCTTCTGACCGATGATCGAGCGGCTTAAGCAAATACTGGAAGCCCTGCCGCGGCCGAAATTGACGCTGCCCGAAAGCGTTAAGCGACTGCGTTCCGCGCTCGAACCGCGCGTGCAGCAGCTCCGGCAAAAGATCGATCCGGCGTGGGCCAGCGCGAGCGCGTGGTACGAAAAGCGTGAACCGCGCGAAAAGATCCTTCTGCAGGTCCTCGGCGTGATCGTCGTGCTGCTGCTTGGATACAACCTCATCTACTCCCCGGCGGTTTCCTTGCGCGCAGACCTCGCCGACCGGGTTGTAGCGCGCCGCCAGGACCTGATCGCCGTGCGCGGGATGATGCGGAAGTATGACCGTTTGCAGGCCAGTCTGGCGCAGAGCGAGAAACGTACCGTCCCCGGCAAGAATTTCTCGCTCTTCTCCGCACTTGAACAGGCCCTGACCAACAGTGTTGGCCGCGAGAAGATTGGAGCGATCTCACCCGCCGACCATTCCGTCCCGGGAGGGTTTATCCAATACACCGCCGACGTCAAACTGAACGCGATCAGCCTCGCCCAGATCGTCGACACCCTGTACTCCGTTCAGACGCTCGCGGTGCCGGTTACTGTCTCCAACCTTCAGATTCATGAGCATGCGCAGGACTCTCACTCATACGATGTAGACATGAGCTGCATCGCCTTGGGCAGGAATGGCTGAGACGCCGACACCGCGCTGGAGGCTGCCGCGCGGCAAATGGCTGTTTGCAGTCTACGGGGCCTTCGGACTGGCAGTGTTCGTGGCCTTTATGGCCGCGAGCTTTCCCTACAACGACGCGATTTCGTCATTGCTTGCGCAGTACCAGATGAAGCTGGTCTACCAAAGTCAGCGGATGAGCCCGCCCATCGGCGCCCGGCTCGAGGACGTGCGGCTGCTTTCAACCGTTGGCTCCTCTCCGCAACTGCTTCTGCACAGCTCGGACGTCACCCTGGCGCCTGCGCTTGGCTCGCTTTTGGTCGGCCGTCCCGCCATCAAGCTTTCCGCCGACCTCTACGGCGGCACTTTCAACGCGACCGTCTATCAACACGCCGGCGCGACCGACCTGAGCTTCGTCGTGAGCGGCCTCAGCCTGTCTGAGAGTGCACCGTTGCGGCAGTTGGGAGCGAAGCTTAGCGGCAACGTCTCCGGCGTTGGATCCGCTCAATTGAACAGTCCGTCTCTTCCCGACAATCGCGCTCACATGACGCTTGACGGCCGCAACGTCGCAGTCGAGATCGCCGAGGGCGCTCCGCCAATTCGATTGGGCACCGTCTCGGGAACGCTCTCGCTCGAAAACGGTACGCTAACCCTGCATGAGGTCGAGGCGCGCGGCGGCGACCTCGAGGTCAGCGCCGAGGGTACAATCCACTTCGAGCCGGAAGTCGCGCAGAGCGACGTCGAGATGCGCTTGTCGATGGTTCCCACGCCAAGCGGCCGTGAGCATTTCGGCCTCTTCCTGAAGCTGTTACCGCATCCGCCAGAGGAGGGGCCATACGAATTGACCGGCCCGCTGATGTCGCCGAGTCTCAGCTAATCGATCGGCGGCTTTTGCCCACCCTCGATCGCGGATATCATCGTGTAACCCGAGTTACTGCACCGTCCGAAATTCAGCGTGAGGAGTCATCTGAACATGAAGCGCTCGATTATCTCATTCGCGGCACTTGCTCTCTTCATGCGATGCTCTCTGGCTCTCGCGCAATCGGCGCCGCCCGCGTCGATTCCCCGCATCGGCACTGCCCCGCACAGCGCTAATCAGACTTTCACGATGCTCAAAGGCTACTTCGCCAATCCGGTCAACTTCTATCAAATCACCAGTGCCGACGAACGGGCGCATACGATCGTCGCCCGCCGCAGCGGAATCGACACCGCGTCGTGGGGACAATGGGCTTACTGCTCGCTCGGCCCCTCGCATATGCTCGATACGCTGCGAGACTCCTCGGTCACGCTCAACATCAAGATTGAGCCATCGGGCACCTCCAGCTACGTCACCGTCACGGCGGACTTCGAAGGCACCTACGGCATCATGTCCTCGCAGAGCACGATGCAATGCACCTCCAAGGGGGTTCTCGAAGGAAGCATTCTGAGCATCGTCGGAGCCTCCTCCGGCACCTGAGCCCTGCGTTGTTCTCATGTTCGGCAGACGCCGGAAACCAGCTTCCGTCCGGCGGCCGCCGTGCGACCCTTGCCGCCCCGCGCTGCCGCGTGCTAGTCGGGTCGAACGATAAAGGCAGAGTCCGCGGATCCAGGTTCAGCGATCGCGAGGATGTTTCGTCATGGTTAAAGTGATACTTCAGCTTTACCCGGTAATTCCCGCCGCCAGCGAAGCGGAGCGCGCCGCGCTGCGGCCGATCGGGCGCAATCGCGAGCGCTACCAGGAAGCACTCTCGGGATGGCACGAAATCATCAAGGCGGCTGACCAATTGGGTCTGTGGGGCGTCGCCACCATCGAGCATCACTTCTGGTCGGAGGGCTATGAGTGCGGCCCGAACCCGGGCGTGCTCGACGCCTATTGGGCCGCGATCACGAAAAACGTGCGCGTCGGCCAATTAGGCTATGTGATGAGCACGCAAAATCCGATTCGTGTCGCCGAAGAAACCGCCATCCTCGATCATCTGACGCGCGGGCGATGCTTCGTCGGTTTCGCGCGCGGTTACCAGTCGCGATGGACCAACATCGTGGGCCAACACCTCGGCACTCGCGCCACCGGCTCTCCTTCCGCGATCAGCGCCGACCCCGGCCATCTGTTCGCCGGCGATCAACATCAAAAGGACCTCGACGATGACGCCGTCAATCGCCGCCTGTTCGAAGAGGAAGTCGATATAGTCATCAAGGCCTGGACCCAGGACAGTATCGAATACAAGGGTCAGGCGTGGCAGATTCCGTTCCCCTTCGACCGCGGTGTCGACGACTGGCCGCTCGCGCGCAACGGCGTCACGCAGCGGCTGGGTGCTCCCGGCGAAGTTGGCCCCGACGGCAGCGTGCGCCGGGTGAGCGTCGTGCCGGCACCGTACTCCCGTCCCTATCCTCCCGTCTTCTGCGCCACCGCGGGCAGTCCCGAGAGCGCCGAGTTCGCAGCGCGCCGCGGCTTCATCCCGCTCTATTTCACCAGTATCGCCAACGCGGTCCGTCTCGGTACGCGCTACCATGAGACCGCACTGGCCTCGGGCTACCAACTGAGCTTCGGCCAGAAGCAGGCAGTTGTCCGCATGCCGCATCTGGGCAACACGATGGAGGAGGCGCACCGCTCACTGATCGATTACGATGGCGACATTTTCCGGAATTTCTACGCCTCGATGGGCCGCCGGAAGATGGATACCACCGACCTGGTCAAGGCGACCACCCAGTTCGGGATGTGGGTGCCGGGCACCGTCGAGCACGTTCGGCAGCAATTGGTCAACGAATGGAAGCAGTTCCCGGCCGAATACCTGACGCTGATCTATCACTACGCGCAGATGCCGAAGGAAGTCGTAATCCGCAACCTTGAACTGTTCATGCGCGAGATCAAGCCGGCGCTTGATGAGCTGACGCCGTATACGGAGAGGGAATCGCAGTCCGCCGCCGCCGGCCGCTGATAGTGCCTCAGTCTCGGCTGTAAAGGACCGTGCTATCGATGGTGTGCGTCAGGTGCGGCGCGGTTCACCCACCTCATAGACGCGGAGGTCGCGGCCTCCGATCCCGAATTCGGGCCAGGTCGAGCGCCATGACGCTATGTGCTTGGACGCAAGATGGCGATTAAGAGTGGCCTGATCGCGCCATAGTTCCTTTACGTGGATCAGCCCGGCATCGAGGACGTCTTCTGCGTAACAGTATTCCTCGCAGCCATCTTCGGCCCGACTCGCCGAGATCATGCGCTCCATTACCGGACGGGCATCGTTGAGTTTTTCAGCGGGAAGGCGAAATGTTCCAACTACGAGTAGCATCGCCTGCATTCTTGTCGATGCGATCAAACCGAGATTCAAATCGACACGCTACGCGGCCCTCAAAAGCAAAACGCGGACGCTGCCCTCCGCTCAGCCGGGAAAATCGGCAGGTATCGGCGGCCTACGTTGCTTTGGGGATCATCCGGCCCGCGATAACTTCGTCGATCAATCCGTATTCGACGGCTTGTTCGGGGCTCAGGAAATTGTCGCGGTCGGTGTCCTTTTCGACTTTCTTGATCGGCTGCCCGGTATGCTGCGAGATGATCTGGTTGAGCACGTCGCGCAGTCGCAGCGCTTCCCGCGCCTGGATATCGATATCCGCCGCCTGCCCCTCGAAGCCGCCTGATAGCTGATGGATCATGATGCGCGAATGCGGCAGCGAGTAGCGCTT
>DASPQS010000084.1:0-11156 GCA_035624865.1 Binataceae bacterium (SeqCode)
CCGTACCAAGAAGGCTTGTAAAGATGCTGTGGTCCGTATGTCGGGGGGAGACCCGGATTATAAAAAGCAGCACGGAGATTGGGAGAACCAGTATCGTTGAGGGCGCAAGTTTCAATCCGATCCGCCACCGAATTTCAAATCAGGACATTACGAGCAGGATGCAGAAAGTGCTAAAGCTGTTGGAGCCATGCCTACCAAATCGACGGCCCCATGGTCGCGCTTTGCCCAGCGGATTCGGTCGCGCGAGATCAGCCATCCCCTGTGACTCGATCAGATCGAAACCTCGATCGGATTGGGGTAACTCTGGGGGTAACCCGAAATTTATCCTGAAAATACGGCTTATGTTCATTGCGTCGTTTGGCTATGTGTGAATCCCACCCCCTCCGCCAGTTCCGAAAAACGCATTAGTCAAATGAATATATGATCACCTTCGCATTGCAGCACCCGAGTGCCGCCGCACTTCGACTGCACCGCGGTCTCAACATCCTGCATGGAAGGTGGCTGCTTTCCTCTATCTTCTCCTCTGGTCTTTTCCGGGGGAGATAAGAGAGGGGGAGCAGGCTGTGATTCATCGCCAGCCTGCCAGGACGGAGCATGACGCGATGTCGTTCTTTAAGATGATGCTGGTGTTTGCGCCATGGATAGCGTTCCTGATCATAGCGCGTGGCTCACTATTCATGCTCAAACTGGGCATCATCGTGGCAGCCATCCTGACTGCGGTCATGGTAATTACCCGCCTGCATCGGGGAGTCATTATGTGGGCGGGCATTGTGTTCTTTTCGTACGCATTCATCGCGGTCGCTCTCCTGAATAATATGTGGACGGTCCGCTATATGGGAGTTCTGGCTAACGTCGCGCTCGCCGGCGGAACGTGGCTGGGTCTGGCTCTGCGGAGGCCCTTCACTCTCGAGTATGCGCGTGAGCATACGGACAAATCCGTGTGGGACGACCCGCTGTTCGTGCGCACCAATTACCTTCTCACGCTGGCGTGGGCGATTGCGTTCAGCATCAATGCGGCGCTGGCCTGGCAGCGAAGCGTTCGAGCCGCGATGCCCGCCTGGGCAT
This sequence comes from Binataceae bacterium (SeqCode), assembly GCA_035624865.1. Classification (GTDB taxonomy): domain Bacteria; phylum Desulfobacterota; class Binatia; order Binatales; family Binataceae; genus JASHZA01. The sequence goes on from DASPQS010000084.1 coordinate 1,066, forward strand.
ACGAGAGCATCTCGTATACGCTGCTTGTGTCGGTGATGTTCGCAAGCACGTGGTATCCGCAATATGTCAGGCGGCGTCGTGAAGCGGCTCGCCAGCAGGTTGATGGCGCAGGGAAAGCGTCCGCTGTCTGAGCGAGACGGGGCAGTGAATACAGTTAGACTGGTGACAGCGCGCAGACTCTCAGGCCGCCTTCGGGCGCTTGTGCTTGGGCCCGCGTCCGGAAAGTTTGCCGCGATGCGCGGAACCAGTACGAGCGCTTGCGGAATGGCGCGAAATTGCTCTATACGTGTGCGAAGATCCGCGTTCGAGCAGAGGTGCGCGTCTCGGTCATCAGCCGCTCGGACGGGTACGAGATGACTGCTGCTCCTCGATGAGCCGCGGACGGGGACGAGACAGCAGCCGGCTATCCGGTAGCAGTGCCTAGCTATCACGCTATAGTCAAGCCGATCGGCGCGATCTGCAACCTCGATTGCACGTATTGCTATTACCTGCACAAGAAGGAGCTTCTCGGGAGCAATAGCCATTTCCGGATTCCGGACGCCATCCTCGAGTCGCACATCAGGCAGTATATCCAGGCACAGGACGGGGATGAAGTCGTGTTTACCTGGCAGGGCGGGGAGCCGACGCTGCTCGGCGTGGATTTCTTCCGGCGCGTCGTCGAGCTCGAGCAGAAGTACAAGAAGCAGGGCCAGCGCATCGAGAATGACCTTCAGACCAACGGCACGCTGCTCGACGACGAGTGGGCCGCGTTCCTCAAGAGCGGGCAGTTTCTCGTCGGCTTGAGCATCGACGGCCCGAAAAAGCTGCACGACGCCTATCGCGTCGCGAACGACGGGAAGCCGACCTTTGATAAAGTGTTCGCTGCGTCCAAGTTGCTGCACCGGCACAAAGTGCCGTTCAACACCCTGACGGTCGTGAATCGGCTGAACGGCAAGCGGCCGCTCGACGTTTATCGGTTTCTCAAGAACGAGATCCATCCGCAGCAGATACAGTTCATTCCATGTGTTGAGGCCAAAGTATTTTGCAGTGTGCCGCCGCAGCAGTGGGAGGATGCGGCGCTTCCTCTGTACGACTCACCCGCGGCACATCCCGGAAATGCGGAATCGATAGTCACCGAATGGTCACTCGACCCCGATGACTGGGGCTATTTCCTCTGCAAGGTGTGGGACGACTGGTATCACCGCGATATTGGAAAGGTCTTCGTCAACCTCTTTGAGACCGCGGTCGGGCAGTGGATGGGCCAGGAATCACAGCTTTGCATCTATCATGATTTCTGCGGCAAGTGCCTTGTACTGGAGCATGATGGCAGCCTTTACGCTTGCGATCATTATGTGTATCCGGCGTACAAGCTGGGCAACATCATGGATACGCCCAGTTCGCAGATGGTGTTTTCCGAGCGGCAGAGGAAGTTTGCGATGGCCAAGCGCGACACTCTTCCGGCGCGGTGCCGCCAATGCAAATACTTATTCGCCTGTAATGGCGAGTGTCCCCGAAATCGCCTGATTCGCACTCCCGGCGGCGAGCCCGGATTGAACTATCTGTGCAGCGGACTGTATAAGTTCTGGACGCACATAGACCGCGATGCCCGCGACATTTGCTCGCACATCGCGCGCGGTGAGCCGCTGAGGCCCGCGTAAGCTAGCCTCGCTGGCAGGGCGCCGCGGTTTTGCAGGATGCCGCTCGCGCGGGGTAGAACGAGAGCGGCTGAACGCATCAACCGATGAATGAGAAATGAATAAGAACAGACAGGCCTGGATTATCGTCGGCGCATTGTTCGCGATGTGGTTTTTTGTCTGGGGCGGCGGCCTCAACACCACCGCGGTGTTCTTTCCGGCACTGCTCAAGAGTTTCGGATGGAGCCGCGCGCGGCTGTCGGCCGGCATCGCGGCGGGCGCGGTATGCGCCGGGCTGGTCGGCCCGGTCGTGGGATGGCTGCTCGATCGATTCGATGCGCGCAACGTGATGGTTGCGGGAGTCGCGATGATCGGGTTCGGCTATTTCGGCATCAGCCGAACCCACGCATTCGAGCAATTCCTGATCATGAATTTGATCGTCGGCGCGGGATTTTCGGCCGCGACCGGCATCCCCACCTCGGTCGTGATCGCGAACTGGTTCACCGCGCGGCGCGGGCTCGCGATGGGAATCGCATTCGCGGGAGCGTCGATCGGCGGCGCCGCCATGACGATCGTCGCAAGCCGGATAATCGCCGCGTCGGGATGGCGCGTCGCATACGTCGTGATTGCGATCCTGATACTTGCGATCTCGATTCCACTGCTGCTCGCGGTCGTGCGAACCCGCCCCGCAACGGAGCCCAGTCACGAGGCGCCGGGCGCCGCGCCAGTGCCCGTGGACCTGCCCGGACTCGAGATCGGGGAGTCGATGGCGGCGCGATCGTTCTGGCTGGTCACGCTCGTGCAGTTTCTCGGCTCGACGTTATGGACCGGGTTGACCCAGCACTTCGTCGCGTATCTGATGGGCATCGGGTACAGCGCGGGGCAGGGCGCTTACGCGCTGAGCATCGTGTTCGTCTTCACGACAATCGGCACGCTGCTATCGGGACCGCTCGCCGATTGGTTGAGCGCGCGCCGCGCTCTCGCCTGGTCGTGGCTTGCGACCGCGTTGGCGGTAGTCGCATTGACGGCCGCCCGCCAGAGCGCGGCGTTGGCCGTGTATGTCGTCATCGCGGGATTTACGGGCGGAGCCGTCGGGACTCTGACGCCGCTCGTGCTCGTTGAGGTGCTGGGGTTGAAGCGGCTCGGCTCGCTGATGGGAATCTCGGGCGTGTTCGGAACCCTGGGATTCGCAGCGGGGCCGGTGGTTACGGGCCGGATCTACGATCTGACTGGTAGCTATTCGCTCGCGCTCTGGATGTTCGTGGGATTCTCAATAGTAAGTGCGTTTGTGGTGCTGGCCTGCCGGCCCTACCACGAGGTGCAATCGGCCGCGCTCTCCGCGACCGCAGTCGCCTGACCGAGCACGCGGGTTCCTCTGTCAGCAACGCGCCTCGCTGCCGGGCGAGGAATCCCGGATCCGTCTCTCGCTCTCCTCGCTCAAGTCCCCATCACGGCTGATGCACTCGCCCGCCTTCCATGAAGTAAGTGGCGCGGGCCGCCGTGCCCGCGGTGGATGCGCGGGCGTCCTCGCCCGCGCCACCTCTTAGGCTCACCTCTTTTGTGCGTCATTCCACGCGAGGCACGCGTGGCATGGCAGACGCAATTACGCGGCTTAGCTGTCACCACTTTCCAACGAAGTGCGGCTCTGGCTGAGTGAGCTTGCTTTCGATCTGGGGAACCTCTGGCGTCGCCTGGCGCTACCCAAGGCTATCGCCTGCTGGTCGCTGATCGGCCTGCAGCAGCGGTTGGTCAAGACCGGAGGGCGCTTGATAAAGCATGCGCGTTACTACTGGTTGCGGCTGACGGAGGGCCACCCGAGGCGCCGGCTGTTTGCCGGCATCGGGGGTAAGATCGCGGCGTTGCCCTTGCCGGTGGGATAGCGGAGAGCCGTAGCAGCCTCCCAAATCCGCCGAGTAACCGGCGCGGGGAAGGTGGAGGTGTCTTCAAAAACCGCCCGCGAGGGGTTTAAGCGGGAATTCGGCCCCGCCGCAAGGATATAAAGGATTTAGCTGGCGGTTTCGTCGGCAGGTCGTGGGTTGCGCGGGGATAAAGGCTCACAACCCTTGCGCTTCAGACCGCATCGGGCCTATAAACGGCCCAGCGCGGAAGCTGAAAACGGAAATTCCCGATCAAATGCGAAAGAAACTTGGGGGTCATCGGAGGGACAATCGGTCACTGCCGCGACCGGCACCAAGAGCATCCTCCTTACTGAGGTAATCCCGCCGCAGCTGTGGAACAAGGTCGGCATTCGGTTGATTCCCAAGTTGCGATCGAATTTGCAGCCGACACTGGGCGCCAACTTCATTTTGGAGATCGATTCCGCCAAGGCGGCGAATCTCATCCGCGAGATTCAGCAGGCCCTCGGCGACCTCGAACTGACCGGAACCATTAAGGTCGAAGTGAGGTAGTGTTTCATGCTCGCTCTCTAACTCGTGAAAGGTTATATTACGTGCTTCGGCGAGGTTATTGATGGCTGAAATTCTTGAACAATTTCGCATAACTGACTTTCTCGACTGGCATCGTCAAAAGGCGCTGGAGATCAATCGTGAATTTCAGCGGCGCAGCGTATGGACACCGGCCGCACGGTCCTACCTCATTGATACTATTCTCCGCAAATTTCCCATACCCAAGGTCTATTTACGTACGAAGATCGACGTCTTGACAAAGCACTCCATAAGAGAGGTCGTCGACGGCCAGCAAAGGATATTAGCCATACTTGATTTTGCGGAGGACAAATTCAAGCTAACGACGCGTGCGGGCGACTTTGCCGGCATGACCTATTCCACTTTATCCTCCGATGCTCAAGAAGTTTTCCTCTCCTACCCCATAGCCGTCGGCCAGTTAATAAATGCTACCGATGATGAGGTCTTAGAGGTATTTGCCCGCCTCAACTCCTACGGTCTCCCTCTAAATGCCGCCGAAAAGCGGCACGCAAAATGGCAAGGAGACTTCAAGTGGGCAGTCCACAGCGCGTCGCGGGAATGGCTTGTACTCTGGGACAAATTCAACGTCGTGAGCGTCCGGCAGCGCCTTCGCATGGCGGATGATTCGCTTACTGCCGAGATGTTCGGGATCCTTTTAGACGGCGTTCGGGATGGCGGTCAAAAGAACATCGATAATATCTATAAGAAGTACGATCCGCAATTCGACCGCGAGAAGGAGGTCCGGGGAAAGCTAAATAAGATCCTCCAATACTTCACGCGGAACATCGCCGACGCGCTAGTTGGCACGCCGCTCCTTGACGCTCCTCACTTTCTTATGCTTTTCGCTGCGCTGGCACACGCTTTGGTCGGAATTTCTACGGGCGAGCTTTCCGACCTGCCAAGCCGCACAAAAGAGGTTCTCGCCGATCACACTATGGTCATCGCCAATTTGCAGCAGTTGGCCGCGGTCATCGATGCTGATGAGCCTCTTCGAGAGTTCACGACTTTTTGGCGTGCATCGAAGGCTTCAACACAGCGTATAGCGAGCCGCCGCGTACGCTTTCCACTGTACTATCGGGCTCTCCTACCCGTCCCTCTAAACAAAGAGTAGTGCGCAGGCTCGTCTCTCTATACCGAACGTTCGGCACCGAGACATACGTGGTGCGCCGAATGTTCGTCGAGGCGGCAGGGCGTCTCGTCAGCAGGATGGATGACCAGCAAGCGAGGATGGCCGCAGAGATGGCGATCGTACGACTCTATGCATCTTGGGGTTTGTTCTGCCGGCGACTGGTGCTGGCTTCCGCGACGGGCCACATCGAAACCTTGAGTGGGGCAGTTCTTTCTAAAGCCCCCGGCGTTAGGCGGTCGCGCGACGTAATTCCCGTGCTGATGGCCACATACAAGAAGCGAAAATACGAGCCGGAGTGGGCCGTCGCGGTTGAGTGTCTAGATGCCGCGACGCGCTTGAAGGTGGCAAATCTTACTACACTCCAGACTTCTCTTGGCTCCGTCACTTCGCCCGCGAATGAGATACGAATAGTTAGGAACTTCTTCGCGCATCGTAGCGACTACAGCGTGAGAACAATTCGCGCACAGCCTTGGTACACGCCGAGTCTGAAATTAAATGTAGAGGATTTACTCGCGAGGCCAACAGCCGCCGGTATAATAATGAGTTCTTGGATTGCGAGCGTGGAGCTCGTTGCGTTGGCGGCGGTGAGGTAATGAACTGCGGGTCCCTTGCTTACGGAGGCAGCGAATACCGTCGTAATTTGTTTAGCCGCGGCGTGCGCTAATTAACAGCCATTTCAGCTCTGTCGCGAGGCTCACGCTGGGTCTTGCGGAGGCCCCCGTTTTGGCGAAGCGTTCAGGACTAAACCTAGAACGCAACGTCAGCCTCCGGAGGAGTCGGCACCTCCTCGGCCGACCGGCATTCACCCCTTCGGCCGGCGAAGCAACGAGAAATTGAACGCAGCGCGCGATGATCTGGGTGCGTTGACGCTGGTCTGCAGCCCGAAATCTCTGCTAAAAGAACCAGCCGGACTCGCGCGACGGACCGAACAATGCTCCCACGAATCGCTCCAGTTCGAGATTGAGTTTCATGACTACGTGATCGGAGCCGCGGGTCAGCCCGAATCCCGGCCCGACGTTATACTCAATTCCGCCCGGCAACTCACCCCATACCACGGGAAAGATGTAGTGCTGCTGCTCGCTTAGCGGCTGGTTGTCGTCGATATTTCCGGGGGCTCCATAAAACTCTATCCCGGGCGACAAGTAGCGCCGCCATCGATAGTAAATTCCGCTCGCGTATCCGAACTCGAAACCCTTGTTCTTGTCCGGGCCCACGAACACGGCTTTTTCGAATACTGGATCGGCTATGATCGAGAAGGGGCCGATGTCCTTTTCCAGGATCGGGCGCATCTCCAACTCGAGCTCGTCGGTGTCGAACTGCGGCACGTGATGCCACTCCAGCTCGAGGTACCAGCCGACATTGACCGGCAGGACATCCTCATCGAGCAGCCGCCCGCGCAACCGGTACTTCGAGCCCGCGTACCAGTAACCGTGACCGCTGACTTGCGCCAGGTTGAGGTACGCGGCCGCCTCGATCCGGTCCGTCAGTCCGTAGGTAAGCTCATACTGGTTGTACCAGATGCCCTGGCTCCGGAAGGTTCCCGCCGCGGTTCCCTCGCCGCCCGCGCTATGCCCGTTTGCGACCACTGCGTTGTCAGTTTCGAGCTCGAGCGTCCCGCGGCCCTCCGTCGCATACGGGTAGACCTCGAACTCCCAGGGATCGACCTGCGCACGAGCGCGTCCAGGTGCGAGTGTGGCCAGCGCGACCGCGAGGATTGCCGCAACCGGTCTCATCGCGCGGACTGCGCCGCCGCGATTTGGGCAGCGACCCAGGCGCTGAGCGCCGCGCGCTCGGCCGTCGTGAGGCGAGCGCCGGGATGCATCGCGCGATACCAAATCGGCGGCATGCCGGGCTGCGCGAGCGAGCGTCCAATCCATTCCAATTTTCGAAGCCGGGTGACCGGGTAGTAAGTATTCCATGTCGAGAAATTCAACTCCCTGCGGCCGTGTTCGACGTCTCGCGCGATCCACCATGAAAGCGGCGCGACCTGCGCATACCAGGGCCAGCGCGTCAGATTCGAGTGGCAGTCGTAACAGGCGGCGCGCAGCGCGACTCCCACGCCGCCCGGAGCGCCAATATCGCCGGTGACCGGCGGATTCGAAATCGCGGCTGGCAGCAATTGCGCCGCGACCAGCACAGCCGCGGCAGCGATCGCGGCCCGCATCGCGTATTTCCGAACCGGCGCCGCATCCCGCCTCGCCGCAGCGCGAACCCGCATCATCAACGGGCGACGATGCTCCCCTGGGGAACCGCCTGGTTGAAGTCGTCGTAAAAGTCGTAGGAGCCCGCAGAGAGCGGGCCGACGTGGACCACGATGACTTGCCCCGGCTCGACCACCTTCTCGCGGTTCAGGCGGAAGCTCTCGAACTCAGCGGTTTTGGCGGTCGCATTCGTAACCTTGATGACGAGCGGCTGCCCCGCGGGGACGGTGAGCGTTTGCGGCTCGAAGTGGCCCTCGGCCAGCTTTATTTCCACGACGGTGTCGCCGGCGCGGGCGGGTGCGCCGGTCGCGGCGAGGATCAACGCAATCGCAGCGATCGCGAGCAGGGGTTTGGTGCGAAGAGGATGACGCATCAGGCCAGGGCCTTCCTTAATGAGATTGAGAATGATTCTCAATACCATTGAGGGCCCCGGCGGTCAATCCCCGCGATTTATCGGACGTGGGCCGGCCGGCGACGCGGCAGGCCGACGATTCGGCGATGGTGGCGATCGCGCGCGAGTCGGTTACAATCCCGGTCGGCCTGATGGAGGAAATTTTGCGATGCGCGCCAAACCCGATTGGCTCAAAGAAGTTTTTCCGTGGGAGCAGAAGAGCGTCGTGGTCAACGGCCAGAGCATGGCCTACGTCGACGAGGGCAGTCCCGACGCGCGCCCGGTGCTGCTGCTGCACGGAAATCCAACGTGGGCTTTCCTTTATCGCTTCTTCATCCCGCCGCTGCTCGAGGCGGGCTACCGCGTGATCGCGCCTGACGGGATCGGCTCGGGCTACTCCGATCATCCGCGAATCGACGCGCGTCTGACTCTCGCACATCACATCGCCGATCTCGTCGCGCTGATGGATCAGCTCAAGCTGCGCGGCTTCGCGATCGTCGGACAGGACTGGGGCGGGCCGCAGGGCGTCGGCGCCGCGCTGCAACGCGTCGAGCGGCTCGACGCGATGGTGCTGATGAACACGTGGCTGTTCGTCGGATGGGTCGGGCCGTTTCACGCATCGCCGGTGCCATGGACGACGCTGCACGCGCCGATAATCGGCCAGTGGATGCTCAAGCGGCGCAAGGTGCTTTCGCACGGCGGTCCGACGGGGCCCGGTCAGAGCCGGCGCGGGCTCAGCGCGCTCGAGGTGCAGGCCTATCGCCACATCTACGACGAGCCCGACTCCGAACATGTGACGCTCACATGGCCGCGCACAATTCCGCTCAGCCACGGCGACCGCGGCTATGCCGACATGGAGCACATCCATCGTCGGCTGCCCGAACTCGCGAACGTTCCGACCCTGCTCGCGTGGGCGCCCGAGGATCGCGTCTTTCCGATCGAGTACGCGCATCGCCTGAAGGAGCTGTTGCCGCACGCCGAGGGGCCGGTGACCTACGACCGCGCGCTGCATTTCCTTCAGGAGGATCGCGGAGCCGATATCGCGCGCGACGTGGTCGCGTTTCTCAATCGCACGGTGGGGAACAAGATATGAACTTGATCAAGCCGTCCGCCGAAGAACTTTCGCTACTGCGCGCCGATCCGCTGATCTGGGAGCAGGAACTCGACGTTCGCCCGCCTGTGGCCGAATCGATCGAACGTGCAGTGGGAATTCGCGCGGGGCGCGTCTATTGGCGTTCGCCGCACGAGCATCTGATGGCGCTCGAGCTGGCCGACCTGGGCCGCGGGCGTCCGTCGATGGCGACGGTCTATGGGATGTGGGATCGATTCGAGCCGCGCCCGCCGGAGCATGAAATCGACGCGGCGCTGATCGAGTTGAATCTGTGGGTCGCCGACGTCTCCGACGGCCTCGAACGCGCCGACGTCGCGCAGGTGACCGGGATGCTGAGGCCGCAAACCACCTGGCCGCAGGAGTTGGTATTGCGCACGCCCGACGAGCGATTCGCCAACCTCCCCGGCTTTCCCTACGAGCCGCGATACGTCGAGTTCGAAGGCTTGCGGATGGCATACGTTGAGGCGGGCGCGGGCGATCCGATTCTCCTGCTGCACGGCGAGCCGACCTGGGGATATCTCTACCGCCACATGATCCCGCCGCTCGCGGGCGCGGGCCGCGTGGTTGTTCCGGACCTGATTGGATTCGGCCGTTCCGACAAGCCGATTCCTGACAATGCGTACAGCATGCGTTCGCACGTGCGATGGCTCGCGCATTTCATCGAGATGCTCGACCTCAAGCGCATCACGCTGGTCTGCCAGGACTGGGGCGGTGTGCTCGGGCTGCGGATGCTTGCGCGGATGCCGGAGCGGTTTGAGCGCCTGGTCGCGATGAACACCGGGATTCCCGACGGCCGCGGCCTTGGCGAGGCGTTCATGATGTGGCGCCGATTATCGCAGCGCCAGCGCGAGCTGGACTTTGGCATGATTCGCGGTGCGATACTCAAGCGCACGCTGAGCGACGCCGAGGCGGCCGCATACGGCGCGCCCTTTCCGTCGGTCGAGTATCAGACCGGGGCGCTGGTGTTTCCGCGGCTCGTGCCGATCCGTCCCGACCATCCGGGCGCATACGAAAATCGCAGCGCGATCGAGAAGCTCAAGATGCTATCGCTGCCGGTGTTGCTGCCGTGGTCGGACCAGGACCCGATCACTGGCGCGTGGGAGGGGCAGCTGCGATCGATCTTCCGCAACGTTGCGCCGCCTCTGACTATCCACGGAGCGGGGCACTTCCTGCAGGAGGATTCGGGCGCGGAGATCGCGGAGCACATCCTGCGCTGGATGAAG
>DASPQS010000085.1:0-2707 GCA_035624865.1 Binataceae bacterium (SeqCode)
AAAAGAACCCCCAGCGCGACGTTCTCCTGCAAACTCTTCGCGCGTTTTTCGCATGCAACTGCTCACAGCAGGCTGCTGCAAAGGAATTGCGCACCCATCAAAAGACAATTGCCTACCGCCTCGACAAAATAGAGCGGATGACAGGCCTCAATCTCGCCATACACGACGAGCGGGTGCTCTTATATCTCGCCGTTCAGATGAACGATCTAATTGCTTAGGACTTGATTGCCTGAGAGCGGGATTTGCGCCGCGCGGGATTGGAGTTCCGCTCGGCATTCCGTAGTACCCATGTGCTCCGTCTGATCTTTCGCATCACTTGAACCGACGAAAGAGCGCGCCTGCCTTCAACCGCGAGGTTCAACATGTCTAGGCGGTTCAACAATCCGAGGACGTGCCGCCGGAATTTCGACGGCACGTCGCCGGGCTCCCAACCGCTGACTTCGGGCTAGCTCTGCACCATGCCGCGGCTGATCAGGTTGATGTCGTCCGGGTTGATCAGATCCTTGGCGGTCCAGCCCGAAAGATCATAGTCGCCCATGCATTTGCGGGCGAAGTCCTGCATGGCGCCGAGCTCGCCCGTCGCCGTCGACGCCATCAGGGTTTCGACGCGCAGGTTCTCGTAGTTGCCGGCGTAGTTGCGCTCGTAGAGTTCATGCCGCCCACCAAATTCGGTCCCGATGGCGTCCCAAAGCAGCTTGAGCAGCTTTACGCGATCGATTGCCGCATAGCCGTTGGAGCCACGGACGAAGCGATCGAGATAGGGGCGGATCGTATCGCTCTCGAAGTCGGCGGCGCTGGACGGCAGATAGATCAGGCCGCTCGCCACATGGCGCTCGATCAACTCCTTGATGCGGCCATAGGCCATCGGTGCGAACACGCGGTAAGCGAGGCCATAGGACAGATTGGGAAGGTTGTAGCCGTCCGTTCCGTCCCACGGCACCGGCGACTTGACCATCGCGTCCGCGATCCCGTGAAACAGATTGCGCCAGGCGATGACCTCGCCGACGCCGGTCTGCACGCCGCGGAAATCCTTCGCGCCGGTGGCTTCGACGGCCATCGAGAACAGCCCGGCGATGAAGTCCAGCTTGACGGCGAACCGGGTCGCGCCATGGAGCGTGAACCGAGGGATGAACCCGGACGCGGGGAAGAACATGTTGATCTTCTCCACGTCGCCGTAGATGAAGATGTTCTCCCACGGCACGAGCACGTTGTCGAAAACGAGAATCGAATCGTTCTCGTCGAGCCGGCTCGACAGCGGATAGTCGAAGGGCGAGCCGGTGGCGGCAGCCATGTACTCGTACGAGGAGCGCGCGATCAGCTTCACGCCCGGCGAATCCATCGGCGCGGTGAAGATCAGCGCAAATGACTTGTCCTTGATCGGAATGCCGTAGTGGGCGATGAAGTTGTAGTGCGTCAGCGCCGATCCGGTCGCCACCACCTTCGCGCCCGACACGATCACGCCCTTGTCCGTCTCCCGCTCGACGTGCATGAAGACGTCGCGCACTTCCTCGATCGGGCGGTCGCGATCGACGGGCGGGTTGACGATCGCATGATTCCAGAAGTCGAGACGCTCCTGCGTCCTGGCGTACCAGTTGCGCGCATTGCCCGCAAAGTCGCCGTAGAAGCCGGAGTTCGCGCCCAGGGTCCCCAGGAAGGACGCCTTGTAGTCCGGTGAGCGGCCCATCCAGCCCCACGACACCTTCTGAAGGTCGGCGATCGCGTCGCGGGCCTTGATCAGATCGCCCGCCGTCTTCGAGCCGAGGAAGAACGGATGGGTCAGTTGACCCGAGCCGGTGTCGGTCGGAACGCCGATCGCTTCCACCTTCTCGTGAAAGCGATCGTACCAGCGCGCCACCATGCGCGCCGAGTTGCGGAAAGCCGGATGCGTCGTGACGTCCTTGACGCGCTCGCCGTAGACGTAGATCTCGCGCCCGTCCCGGAGACTTTCGAGGAATTCCGAGCCCGTGTAGGCTTTGGTCACCGCAGGCCCTCGATCGGCCACCTGCGCGGTCGTCGTTGTTCTCATGGTCGTTCCTCCTCCCTAGCGAGGTCGGTCCAGCGATCGGTGCACCGCGGACATCACAACCACGGTCGCCCCACCGCTTGGCCGCCGGCGCGCACTATGAACCTGCGCCGGGCTCGTAAAAGGTATGATGCGATACCCGCCGGGACATCGCGCGCCGCGGCTTGCCGGGATATGACCAGAGGGCTGGAAGGAGAGCCTCGGCTCGCACCAGTTGCAGCCGGCCCGACCCACCGGGAGGATCCACCCATGACGGCGATCCAGCCGCGCGCCTTTCGTGATGCCTGCGGGCTGTTCGGCACCGGCGTCACCGTGATCACGGTTCGTCACGACGGTCACGACCACGGCATGACCGCCAATGCCTTCATGTCGATTTCTCTCGATCCGCCGCTGATCGCGATCTCGATCGCGAAGACCGCGAAGATGCTGCCGCGGATTCAAGGAGCGGGACGTTTCGCCGTGAGCGTTCTGGGCTCGCGCATGGAGGACCTGGCCTGGCATTTCGCGGGAAAGCCGCGCCCCCTTGCCGCGGCCGCGTGCCTCGAGCACCGCGCCGGCGTCCCTGTCGTGGCGAATGCCGTCGCGACCTTCGTCTGCGACGTCGCCGACGAGCTCGCCGCCGGCGATCACACCGTCGTCGTCGGCCGGGTTCGCGACCTCGTGCACGACGGCCACGGAAAGCCG
>DASPQS010000086.1:0-2199 GCA_035624865.1 Binataceae bacterium (SeqCode)
CGATTACGTACATCCCGTAGCAGATCCCCAGCACCGGGCATCCGCTGTCGAGCACCTCGTCGGCGATATCCGGCGCGCCCGTCTCATAGAGGCTCGCGGGACCGCCCGAAAGGATAATCCCGCGCGGCCGCATCGACCGAATCCGCTCGGGCGCGAGGTTATACGGATGGATCTCGCAATATACCCGCGCCTCGCGCACCCGCCGCGCGATCAGCTGGGTGTACTGGCTGCCAAAATCGAGAATCAGGATCACAAGGCTTACCTTTTCCACATACTATAGCCGAGCCGCGATTACGGCCGAAGCCCGCGTCCCACTGCCTCTCCACAATTCCACAGTTCGGGCCCGCCGGCGGAGAGTCGGGACGGACTCGCTAATCGGCGTGGGCCTTGGCCGCGGCCGCCGTCGCCGCCCCGCGTTTCCTGCCCCGTTCCTCTGCCCACGAGCGGCCTGTGCGCCGGAACTCCGTGCGAAGCGGCGTACCAACGGCTTCGATCTCCAGCGCCTTGCGGAAACGCCCTTCGAGGAATCTCACATAATGCGCAGGAATATCGCGCTCGACGTTCGTGAAGAAGGCGAGCCGCGGCGGCGCACTTCCTGTCTGTGTCACATACATCAGCTTGAGCCGGCGCCCCGCCACCAGCGGCGGGTCCATCGCCGCGACCGTCTCCGCCAGCACCCGATTGAGCAGCGCCGTCTGGAACTGGGAATGCCACGCGGCCCCCGCCCGCGCCGCTGCCGGAATAATCTCGCCGATTCCGTCGCCGGTCAGCGCCGACGTGAACAGCATCGGCGCGAAATCCAAAAACGGGTAGCGCTCGCGCGCGTCGCGCACGAACACCCGCACCCGCCGATCGAGCTTGGCCGCCGCGTCCCATTTGTTGCACACGATTATCAGCGCGCGCCCCTCATGCTCGACCAGGCGCGCCAGCCGCACATCCTGATCGGTGATGCCCTCGGTCGCGTCGATCACCAGCGCCAGCACCTCGGCGCGCCGGATCGTTTCGATCGCGCGCCCGACCGCGGATTGCTCGAGTTCGCCCTCGACCTTGGTCGGGCGCCGGATTCCCGCAGTGTCGATTAACAGCACGTCGCGGTCGCCCGCACGCAGCCGCACGTCCACCGGATCGCGCGTCGTACCCGGACGCTCGTCCACGATTGCCCGTTCAAAGCCCGAGAGCCGGTTCAGGATCGACGACTTGCCGACATTCGGACGGCCGATTAGCGCAAGCCGCAAATCCGGTTTGGTCTCGGATGCGGTCTCACGTAGCGGCAGCGCCGCTGTAATCGCATCGAGCAATTCGCCCACGCCGTGCCCGTGCGCGGCCGAGATGAACGCGACCTCCGGTACGCCCAGGGCATAGGCTTCGGCGGCGACAGCCCCCTCGCGTCCCGGATGGTCTATCTTGTTGACCGCGACCACGATGGGTCGCCCGGTCTCGCGGATAAGCGCGAGCGCCTCCTCGTCGGCGCTCGAAACTCCGGCGCGTCCGTCCAGCACGAAGACCACGATGTCGGCCGACGCGACCGCGCGCAACGCTTCCTCCATCGCGCGCTCGGTGGCGGGTTCACGCGCGTAGAGCTCCAGCCCGCCGCTATCCACCAGCGTGAATTCGCGCTCGTCGTGAGAGGCACGCGCGATATTGAGGTCGCGCGTCGTACCCGCAACCGGACTGACGATGGCGCGGCCGCGGCCAACGATCCGGTTGAACAAGGTCGACTTCCCCGCATTCGCGCGTCCGACGATCACCACCACCGGCAGGCCCGCGCTCGCCAGCCGGTCGCCTCCCGAGATGCGCTTGCGGGCCGCCGGAGCCCTCGCCACGGCGGCGGTATGTCTGGAATTCCTGTGCATCAATGATTGTGTCCGGAGCAAACTTCGCGAAATCCGGTCCGGCTAAAGGCCCAGCTCCTTGAGCTTGCGCGGGTCCGCGGTCCATCTTTTCTCGACCTTGACCCGCGACTCGAGGAAGACCTTCCGTCCGAGCATCTGTTCGAGTTCGAGCCGTGCACTCGTGCCGATTTCCTTGAGCCGCTGCCCACCGGCTCCGATCACCATTCCCTTATGTGCCTCTCGTTCGACGATTATGAGGGCAGCAATTTTGACCAGCTTACGCTCCGGCTCCTCAACGAAGCTTTCCACCACGACCGCAGTCGAGAACGGGATCTCCTGGCGCATCGCGAGGAAGATCTTCTCGCGG
>DASPQS010000087.1:0-5235 GCA_035624865.1 Binataceae bacterium (SeqCode)
CCGTATGCGCCGTAAAACGAGCGCGGCCGTCCCGGATCGAGTCGAAGCACTTCAGCAGCAAGGCTTCGTCGGTCCGCATCTCCGAAAAATAGAACCACCGATGCCGTCGGCGGAACTTGAACAGATAAACTTCGTGCTTGACGCCCTGCTCGGTCGGGACCAGATCCTCGGCGGCCATGCTTTGCGCGTCGCATACCGCCAGCGGCGTGTCCCGCACGGGACCCTTGATCGGCCGCCACACGTTGATCACGGCAAACCGATTACGCAATAGCTCGTCCGCTTCCTCGGGAAGATATAACCGCACCCGCTCTGGAGCTGACTTTTCCGTGTAGTCGTCAT
This sequence comes from Binataceae bacterium (SeqCode), assembly GCA_035624865.1. GTDB lineage: Bacteria > Desulfobacterota > Binatia > Binatales > Binataceae > JASHZA01. Next base: position 340 of record DASPQS010000087.1, read on the forward strand.
GCACGACGCGAACCGCTCCGCGCACCTCGCCTGCTCCCTGTCGCAGCGCGTTGCGCACGTCATGTTCGAAGGCCACAACGCTGCTTGCACCGGTGGCGATCTTAAGCAGTCGCTCGACTTCCGGATAGTAAACCGCCCGCACCTCCGCCGCGTCGTAAAAGTTCGACACCGCGGTCTCACAGCGGCGCAACTCGAATCCCTGCCGATCGAGCGAGAATTGCGAGACATTCGCTCGCCCGTCGTGAATCGGCACCCGCCGCTCGCCACTGCCGTCCGCATAATTGAGCACGCCCTCAACGAGGTTGGAGTTCTGGTCCGTAGTCATCTCAATGGTCTATTCAAAGTTTCGGCGCCCGTTACCGGGGGAAAGGCCGGTTCGTCCACGGTTACCGCAACGGGCGCGACGGGACTTTCCTTCCGAACCCGCGCACATCACAATCAGGCGTTCACGCTAGTCCAGCCGCGCTGAATATTGAAGACCATGGCCGAAGACGCCAGAACGTCCCCGCAAGCAGCCCCCGCCGATTCCCTCGCGGACCTCCTCGAACGCCATCGCGACCATCACTTCCGCCGCGTCCCGGGCCGCCGCGTCACCGGCGAAAAGAGCGCCCTCGGCTTCATCAACGAGACCGGCTTCTGCGCCGCCTTCACCGCCGGGCTCGGAGTCCCCTGCCTGCGCGAAGCGATCGAGGGGCGGCCCGAACCGGAGCTCCCCGAGCACATCCAGCATGACCACGCCATCATCATGACCTGGAACTTGAAGGACGCCCTGCCCGGACGCAAGGCGGTCTACTACGGCAAGGTAATCGCCGGCCGCCCCGGCTTTATCGCCCTTTCGATCCTCCCCGCGTTTCTTCGCCTGCGGATCGCCCCGGGCGGCTATCGCAAGCTCTACCAGCAGGGGCAGCTCTCGCATTGCGCCAAGCTCGTGATGGATGCGCTCTCGCGGCGCGGACCCGCCGAAACCAAGGCCCTCAAGCTCTCCAGCGGCTACGCCCAACCCGGCCATCGCACCCAGTTCGACCGTGCCATGAAGGAGCTCCAGGAAAAATTCCTCGCGCTCAAGGTCGAGGAACGCTACGACCCTTTTACCTACGTCTGGGACACCGTGGACCATCGATGGGCCGAGGCGATTCGCGAGGCCCGCTCGCTCGCGCCCCGCGAGGCCGCCTATAGGATCGTCCGCCGCTACTTCGAAATCGCCGCCTTCGGCAACGAGCGCGCCGCCGCCCGCATCCTCGGCATCGCCCCCGCCCTGGTCGACGCGGCCGCGCGCCGCCTCGAACGCGAGCGCATGCTCCGCCGATCGCTCCGCGTCCCCGGCTTCCGCGAAACCCTCACGGTCCTCGCCCAATACGCCTGACCGCAGGCCCAAACGCCCGGCCGTCTTTCGCCCGTTATACGCGCTCCGTAGCGGGCTATCCCGCCCGAACGGCCCGCGACAATCACCGTCAACTCTGCCACTCTTTAGATTTTGACGTTAGGGTGAAATATTTCACCTGCTGGGAGGATTTGGGGATGGGCTGGAAGGACCGCTTGCTCTTAATCGTCGCCGCACTGGCCGGCGGAGTCGTCGGCGGTGCGCTTCTGATGGGCGCGATGGCGCATTTCGCCGGCAGAACCGTCGTCGACACCGTCAACGCGCGCAGCTTCGCCCTGCTCGATCCCGCGGGCAAGCGCCGCGCCGGCTTGAGCATCACCGCTAACGGCCTCGCCGCCTTCGACGTTTACGACAACGCGGGCGTCTCGCGCGCCCAGCTCGGCGTGCTGCCCGACGGCACCTCCATCTTCGGTTTCTCGGACAAGGACAGCAAACCGGTGGCGGTTATGAACGTGGCGGCCAACGGCGGCCTCGCCGCCTTTGCCTTCTTCAACCCCAACGGCACCACCCGCGCCGAAATCGCGGTCAAGGAGGGCGAACCCGCTTTCGTGCTCGGCGACCACAACGGCAACCGGCTGCTGCGGATGGAGGTGCGGCACGATCAGCCGGCAGTCGCGCTCTACGACAGCCAAGGCAACTGGCGCTCGCTCCTCACGCTCAACTCCGATGGCACACCCGAATTCGGCTTTGCCGACCAGAACGCGAAGCCACGCGCGATGCTCGGGCTTCAGCCTGACGGCCGCGCCACTTTCCTGCTGAGCAGCGATCAGAGCAGGGCCTCAGCTATGCTAAGCCAAATGACGGACGGCGGTTCCACTCTAGAGCTCTTCAACAAGGACGGCGCGATCGTAAGCAAGCTACCGTAGTTGCGTGCGCAAACCTGGAGGCACGATGATGCAATCACTCACGCTGGTCGACGTGGCGCCCCGCGACGGCATCCAGAATGAAAAGTTGATGCTTTCCTCGGCGCAGAAACTCGAATTGATTCGGCGGCTGGCGCAAGCCGGGTTGCGCTGGATCGAAGTCGCATCATTCGCGAGCCCGAAGTGGGTTCCGCAGATGGCCGACGCGGAAGAAGTCTTCCGCGCCGCCGCGCGCATTCCCGGCATCCGCCCAATCGTGCTCGTGCTCAACGACCGCGGCTACGAGCGCGCCATCGCCGCCGGCGCCCGCTACATCCGCCTCGTCGTCGCCGCGACCGATACGATGAATCGCAGGAATGCCAACGCGTCGCCCGAGGAAACGATGAATTCCTACCGGCCCATCTTCGAGCGCGCACGCGGCGACGGCGTCGAACTCACCGGCGCGATCGCAACTTCCTTCGGATGTCCCTTCGAAGGTCCGGTGAATCCGGCACAGGTGCTCCGCCTCGCCGCGCGATTCGTCGAGGCTGGCGCAGCCGAGGTCGACTTCGCCGATACTGTCGGGATGGCGGTGCCGCCGCAAATCGAGCGGATGCTGCTGCGCGCGCGCAAGGAATTTCCAGGCACACGAATCGGAATCCATCTGCACAACACGCGCAATGTCGGGCTGGCCAACGCCTACGCGGCCGTCCAGGGCGGCGCCGACGTGCTCGATGCGTCGACCGGCGGCGCCGGCGGATGTCCCTTCGCGCCGCGCGCCACCGGGAATATTCCGATGGACGATCTGGTTTTCATGCTCGAAGGAATGGGAATCGCGACCGGCGTGGACCTCGACGCGCTGGTCGAGGCCTCGCGCTGGTTCGAGGAGTTGCTGCAACGCCCGCTGCCAGCGATGCTGCCGAAGGCCGGGCCGTGCTGGAAGTCGCCGCCGCCGCTGGCCTGATCGCGCATCACCACTGTTCGTAACGCACCGCGCGGCGTTCATACCCGGCGCCGCGCAGAACGTCGCGAATCTTCAATAGTTCCCGGCCGATCCCGCACACATAAAAGTGGCGCGTGCGATCGCCGTCCGCCGCGACCCATCGGCGCTCCACTTCTGCGATTATCCGCGCGTAGAGCGCTTCGTGGCCAGGGCCAGCAACCATGGTCTCGAATTGAAACTGCGGATGCGTCATCGCCCAGCCTTCAATCTCGCTGCGAAACAACAAATGCTCGGCGCGGTCCGCCGCATACAGCAGGCGCACCGGATGGCCGGGCTTCTGTTCCAATACGCGCCTTAGCATCGGCCGGATCGGCGCGATCGCCGTACCCTCCGCAATGAATACCAGCTCGTGCTCCGGAGCGCGCTCGAGCGTGAACATGCCGAAGGGCCCGGTGAAGCTAATCTCGTCTCCGGCCTTGCGCTCGAACAGCCACGCAACACCGGCGCCGCCGGGTACGCGGTTGAAAACGATCTCGAGCGGCTCGCCATCCTCGGGGCTCGAGGCGATCGTGTAGGGCCGTACTCGCGTTCCTTCCGCCAACGGAATCGAAATCGAGATGAACATGCCGGGCGTCCAGCCGGGACGCGCGCCCTCCACAATCCGCAGGAATAATGATCGCGTATCGTGCGCATGGTCGAGAATGCCCTCGATCCGCGCCTGGTACGACGGGCGCCTGCCTGCTCCCGGCTCGCCGCTCATTCGTCGCGACTCTCGCTCACCTGGTTGATCGTGTACCGAGGCACCAGGATCACGATCTCCGCCTCGGCGTCCTCGATCACCGCCTGGCATCCGAGCCGCGACGTAGGAGTCAGGCCCGGCGCGCGGTCGAGCAGATCCTCCTCCTGCTCCGAAGCTTCCGACAACCTGTCATAACCTTGCTTAACGATCACGTGACAGGTCGTACACGCGCAGTTGCCACCGCACGCGTGCTCAAGACGGATATGATGGCCGAGCAGAACGTCCAAGATCGAACCCGGCTGCCCGTCGTGCTGGAACGGTGCATCGGCCGGATTGAACTCGACGATTTGCTCCGGCTCTCCGCTCTCGAAAAGTATTCGAACTCTCGCCATACCGAAAAAAACCGCTTGCCGCTTCGCCTGATTTTCGCCATTATCTCATGAAGCGGCGTGGAGGTGCATCATGGCGACTCTGACCAAGCGACAAAAGCAGATGGTTGATTATCTCGAACACTATATAGGGGAGCATGGTTACGCGCCTACGCTGGCCGAGGTCGGCCAATACTTCGGCCTCTCCTCGCTGGCCACCGTACACAAGCATCTGCGGAATCTGGAGACCAAAGGTTTCATCAAGCGGATGCACAATCACAGCCGGGCGCTCGAAATCGCGGGCAAGAACGGCGACCACGGTGCGACGCGGCGGATAGCGCTGCTGGGGCAGGTCGCGGCCGGACTGCCGATCGAAGCAATTGAAGGAAATGATTCGATCACGGTGCCGGATGAGTTCATTCGGCGCGACAATACCTTTTGCCTACGGGTGAAAGGCGAGTCGATGGTCGAAGAGGGAATCCGCGACGGCGATTACATAATCGTCGAAGGCCGGGAGTCGGCCAATCCGGGAGAGACGATAGTCGCCCTCATCGACAACGAGGCGACGGTCAAGAAATATTATCCGGAGCAGGGCGGACGTGTCCGCCTTCAGCCAGCCAACG
>DASPQS010000088.1:0-2729 GCA_035624865.1 Binataceae bacterium (SeqCode)
GGATCGGCAGTATATCGCGCAGCCGCAGCGGCGCATTGAAGCGCCGCACCACCCAGCACAGGCAGTAGGAGTCGACCAGCCAGTAAGCTACCGAAAAGGGCAGAAACAAACAGAAAAACTTCGCGATCGGAACATTCTCGAGCGCCGCGCCGACTTTGCCGATCGGTATCCGCCAGAAGATTACCGCGAAGATCAGCAGCGTGCCGGCATAGGGGGCAATCCTTCTCCAATGGGGAGTGGCGCGTGACGATTCTTCCTGCTTCGCCGGCGCGGCTTGGCTCTGCCGGTCGCTTGCGCTCATCGAGCGCTCTCGAGCGGCGGCGCCTTCGTCCCCGGAGTCGAGGCGAAACCCGCCGGCAGATCGCGTACCGGGGTTATCCTGATCGCGATCCGCTCCCCATTCTCGAATCCCTCCCGCGACGGACCGATCTTCAGCACCCGGTTCTGCCAGTACTTCTCATGGAAATCCGTCAGGATCTTGTTAATCGTCGCCGCGTCGCTCGTGATCTCAGCCTTGCCCATAAAGGCCGGGCCATCCGCCGTTCCGATCCATATGATAGCCGGGCTCCCGCGCTTGATCCGCTTGGCCTTCCAGGTCTTGGGTCCCGTCTGAATCAATATCTCGTTGTTGTCGGCGCTCATCGTGAACCACACCGGCGCGGCCTTGCTCTGATTCCCGTCCTTGCGCACAGTCGCGATATAGACGAGATCCGCTCTGGACAGCGCTTGCGCGTCGCGTTGTGAGATCTCCGCCCGTACGCTCGAGGCCGCGATTGCGATCACGCTGGCAATCACGATCGCAACCGCCAGTCCACGCCTACACTTTGGTAAGATATTCATGACGCCCCTTCCCAGCGCGGATGTTTACGCCGCCCGCCCGAACTGTCAACGGAGGTTCCGCGCCATGGCGTTTGACACACCTGCTGATGCGCGGTATCCGGTTTCTTAGTGCCCCGCGCGTGGCCATCAAAGCTCAGTCGGTCCGGCGCCTGACGATCACCATTCTGATCCGCCACATAAATCACTGGCGGATATCGGTTCCAGCAAGGACCGGCAATTCTGCTCGAAGAGGTCTGGTGCAGTGAAGTACTCACATCGGTCTCGCTCGATCGGACGGCGCGAATTCCTCAAAAACGGTGCGCTCGCAGGCATCGGCCTCGGACTCGCCCTGGCCGACCCCGCCTCCGCTTCCGTCTCGCGCTCGCCGCAGGTCCGCCGCTACTCGCCGCTCGGACGCACCGGGATGCATATCTCCGACATTTCGTTCGGCTCCGATCGTCTTTCCCTGGGGCAGGAGGACCTGGTTCATCACGCTCTCGATCGCGGCATCAATTACTTCGATACCGCCGACGATTATCGCGGCGGCGAATCGGAGACCACGCTCGGAAAGGCGCTCCACGGCAAGCGCAACGATGTATTCATTGCATCGAAGAGCACGGCCTGGCCCGAGACCAAAAAGGACGCGATTATGCAGGCGCTCGAGGGCAGCCTGCGCCGCTTACAAACCGATCACGTCGACGTCTACTTCAATCACGCCGTCAACGATCTCGCCCGCCTCAAGAATCCCGAATGGTACGAGTTTGCCGAAACCGCGAAAAAGCAGGGCAAGCTGCGCTTTACCGGGATGTCCGGCCACGCCGGGAATCTCGTCCAATGCCTCGACTACGCAATCGATTCAGGCCACTGCGACGTGATCTTGTGCGCGTATAACTTCGGCCAGGACCCGCGATTCTACCAGCGATTTTTGAGCGACCTCGACATCATCGCTCGTCAGCCTGACGTGCCGCGCGTTGTCGAGAAGGCCAAACGCCGCGGCGTCGGCGTGGTCGTGATGAAGACCCTGATGGGCGCGCGGCTCAACGACATGCGCCCGTACGAGCGCGACGGTGCGACCTTCTCGCAGGCCGCATTCCGGTGGGTCCTCTCCAACCACAACGTCGACGGACTCATCGTCTCGATGACCACCCGCGACGCTATCGACGAATACCTCGGCGCCTCAGGCTCGCGCACGGCGCACGAGCAGGATTTGCCGCTGCTCCGCCGCTACGCGCAAATTCACGGAGCCTCGTATTGCAAACACGCCTGCAACGCGTGCGAGGGCGCGTGTCCCGCTGACGTGGCGATTGCCGACGTGATGCGCACGCGGATGTACGCGCTCGACTACGGCGATTTGCGCATGGCGCGCGACGAGTACTCGACGATTGCCTCCAATGCCGAGGCGTGCCTGAGCTGCACCGCCAAGCCCTGCGCCGACGCCTGCCCCCACGGCCTCAGGATTGACGCCCTCACCGCCCCGACCCACCGTCTTCTGTCGGCGTGAGGGAGTGAAGGATTTCACCCTGAACACAGGATAAGGGAGTCCATCAGAAGCAGGTGCGCGGGGAAAGCGCCGCGCGATCACCCGTAGAGCGCGTTACCGAGTGTGCTCATGGACGAACGCGAGCATCTTCTCAATTGTGCGCAAGGCGGCGGGCGATCCGGGATCCTGTTTGGCCATGTGTCTTAACGCCTGAGGCGGGTTGCGGGGCGCGAAGGCGTCGCTGGCGCCTTCGGACAGCTCGAGGTCCACGCGGCCGCCCGCCTTGCGATAGAGTTCGACGAAGCGCTCGAGTTGCGGCCGCGGATGCACGATGTCGCGCGGGTCCTGGATATAGAGCACGGGAGGGAGTTCAACCTTTTCGCCGCGCTCGAGCGCCATGACGGGATTTCCCTCGGCCATCGCCTCTTCG
>DASPQS010000089.1:0-8467 GCA_035624865.1 Binataceae bacterium (SeqCode)
CCCAGAACAGTTGCGCGTCGTAATGAGTGTGAAGATCGACAAAGCCGGGCACGACGTTGAGGCCGCCGGCGTCGATTACTTTGGTCGCCTGGTGCGATTTGAGGTGGCCGATCTTGGCGATCTTGCCGTTTTTGATGCCGACATCGGCCTGGTATCGCGGCATACGGGTGCCGTCGATCACCATGCCACCCCTGATGACCACATCGAATTCAGCCATTTGGATTTCCTCCTGCCCCGAGAATTCGTCTTCGGAAAGAACGACGGAGGCCGGGGAATTCCCGGCCTCCGAATCAACCTTCTGTCAGCCGCCCGCCGATACGGCCGGCACACTTTCCCCAGTCAGCGCGGCGAGTTGGCGCAATGCGATCAACCCCCGTGGCGCAGCAGACGGCCTGAGGTTGCGCCCGTGCACTTGTTATCCTCGAACGTCACCTCGCCGTTGACCATGATCGTATGGTAGCCCTCGGCGCGCTGCACCCGGCGCCATTCGCCGCCCGGGAAGTCGTGGACGATTTCGAGCGGTTTGATCGCGAGCTTGTTGAGGTCGTACACCACGATGTCCGCCCAGTTGCCCTCGACCAGCGTGCCGCGGTTCTTGAAGCCCGCACACATGGCAGGATGAGTGCTCAAGCGGAAATGGATCTCTTCAAGCGGCAGGATGTTGTTGTCGCGCCCCATCTTGATCAGCGCTTCGGTCGAGTAACGGCCACCCGAGAAGAACTTGGTATGGGCGCCGCCGTCGGAAACACCGAAGATCGCCATTCCGGGTGAGGTCACCATCTCTTTGAGATAGTCGTTCCGCACGTTGATCGGAGGCGTGTAGAACTCGGTATTGAGCCCGTCGGCGCATGCGATATCGAGCATCGCGTCAACCGGATGCTTGTTCTCCTTCTGCGCGATCTCGCCGATGGTCATGTTCTCGTACTTCTTCAGCGCGGAGCTCTTGCACTCGAGCACGAAGATGTCGCGAACGTTGTTGGTGATGAGCCCGGTCATCTCGTCGACCTTGCGGAGACCCGGCCGCCGCTCGGGATCGCTCAGCTTCATCAGCCGATCTTCGACCGGACCGGTGGTCACTTCACGCCATTCGGGCATGTCGTCCCACAGGTTCCAATCCTTGAAGGTGAACAGGAAGCCGACTTCGAGCGTCGCACTCTGGCCGTAGACGCGGATGCCGCGGCGGGCGCAGCTTTCGATCCAGTGCAATTGCCGGCGGAAACGTTCCGGATGAGCATCGTTCACGGCGATCGCGTTGTAGAGAATCGGCCGGCCGGCTGCCAGCGCCAGTTCCTCGAAATGGTGCTCGGTATGGTCCTGGATGTCGCCCTCGTATTTGCTGGCGTCCGGGATGTAGGACATCTGGATGAAGCCCTCGTTGCGTTGGCCGAGCACGCTTGCGAGCTCGAGAGCGGTTTCATCGTGCATCAGATCGGTAACCATCGGGGTACCGTCGTAGTCGGCCTGGACGCTGTTGCGCCCGAAGCGCTGCGCCGACCATCCGCAAGCGCCGCGATCCATCGCCTCATTGATTATCCGGCACATCTCCTGGGTTTCCGTCTTGGTCGGCATGCGGCCCGACTTCGCCTCTTCCAGGCCCATGACCCAGGTCATAACCGGCGCCATCGGTACGAACGGCAGCATGTTCACGCCCTTGGGATGGCGCTCGACGCTGTCGAGAAATTCCGGATAGGTGACCCAATCCCACGGCAGGCCGGCCTTCATCGAGGCATAGGGGATAGCCTCGGTGCGTGTCATCGTGAGCATCGAACGTTCCCGCAAATCGGGCTTGACCGGGGCGAAACCGAAGCCGCAATTGCCGATCACGACCGAAGTGACGCCGTGCCAACTCGAGATGGTGCAGTAGGGGTCCCAGAAAAGTTGCGCGTCGTAGTGGGTGTGGAGATCGACGAAACCGGGGGCGACATTGAGTCCGCCGGCGTCAATCACTTTGTTCGCCTGATGCGACTTGAGGTGGCCGATCTTGGCGATCTTGCCGTCTTTGATGCCCACATCGGCCTGGTATCGAGGCATACGAGTGCCGTCGATCACCATGCCCCCTCTGATGACCACATCGAATTCCGCCATTTGAGTCCCTCCTGCCGTGCGCATTCGCGCTTGGGTGAAAAGTATCGTTATGCGGTTAGTTTCGAGCCCGGGCCTCCGACAAGCATTCAGCTCTGGGAGACGATTCTCCTAATATCCCCGCTTAACTCCGCTTATAGCGAAACTCCCGCAGATTCCACAAGTGGAAGCAATGCTCGAACCCTGCCGCGATGCCCTCGCCTGCTCCACCTAGCGCCCCTTGAAAGTCGCCTCGCGCTTTTGCAGGAACGCCCCCATCCCTTCGACCCGATCCTCGGTACCGAACAGGAAGCCCATCGCTTGCCGTTCGGCCTCGATTCCCGTCTTCAGGTCGGAATTGATCCCGGCATGGACCAGCATCTTGGCGCATCGAACCGCCAGCGGCGGCATCTTGATCAGTCGGCGCGCCCATTCCATGGCGGTCTCGAGCACTTTGGCCGAGGGCACGACTTCATTGACGAGGCCGAATTGAAGGGCTTTTTGAGCGGTCAGGGGATCGCCAAAGTAAATCATCTGTTTGGCGAGGGCGGGCGGCAGCATGTGCGAGAGGCGCTGGGTGCCCCCAGCCCCCGGCAAGACGCCAATCTTGATCTCCGGTACTCCGATGAGTGCTTCCTCGGCCATGATGCGAAAGTCACACGAGATCGCGAGCTCGCAGCCGCCGCCAAAGGCCAGGCCGTTGACCGCGGCGATGGTCGGGCGGTCGAGGTCGTCAATCGCACTGAAGGCAATCTGGACCGACTCGATAAAGGCCATGAACTCGCCGCTGGAGCCGATACTGGCGAGATTCGAGATATCGGCGCCGGCGCAAAAGGCTCGCCCGTTGCCGGTGAACACCAGCACCCTGACAGACTTGTCGGCGCGCACGTTCGTAACCAGTTCACCGAACTCTCGGACCATCACCGCGTCGATCGAGTTGAGCTTGCTTGGACGGTTGAGCCTGACCAGCGCGATTCCGCTGTCGAGCGAATACTCGAAAGTCTGATACATTTGGTTTTCCTCCCGGCGCCGTGATAGCAAAAGCTCACCCCCACGTTGCGGGCGGGGGAGCGGATGGAAGGCGAGCGTGCCACGCAACGGCGGACTTGTCCACGCGGCGGCGCTCGCTAATATTGGCGACGAATGAGCAAAGAGGGCGAAACAGTTTTTCCCTGGCGCGCGGTCATCCTTGGTCCGCTGTTCATCGCGCTGTTCGCGCTGGCCTTTTACTTCTACAACGACCTGCGGCAGGGACTCGGCCTCGTCCTGCTCGGCAGCTCATTCATGGTGCCTATGCTCTGGGTAGTATTGGCCGCTCGCGACGCCGAATATGCGGACTCCCCGGTGCGCCAGTTCATTCCAAGAATGACTGCGATGCTGGTGCTGGGTTCCACCCTGCTTGCCTTTACGATGTGGAATGTCGATCCGCGGATCAGCGCGATGGAGGGGGGCTTCGCGTTGTTGTATATCGCAGCGGGCCTGGTGGCCCTTCGCTTCATCAATTCCCGGCCCAAGCGGCCGCAGCTCACGGCCTTAAGCGGCGGCAATCTCGAACGCCGCCAGCGCCGCCGCAGCCATCGCTAAGCGCTCGCCGATTCCTTGCTTGGGCCCTGCGCCCGACTCTGCTACAAGCAAAGCGTCCACCGGCCCGCCCGGACCTCGAATTCGCGTCCGCGGGAGATATCCGGTGAGAATCCAAAAGGTGAGTTCGATCATGGCAGCGAAAGAAAAACCAACACCCACTCAGTATTTTGATCCGATCGACGCGGCCCTGGTTCACACCAACAACCTGGATTGGATCGACACCGGGACCGGCAATCAGTTCAAGGTGCTGCGCATCAGCAAGGAGACCGGCGCCTGGAGCGCGCTGATCAAGGCGCCGGCCGGCCAGGTAAATGCGCCTCACACTCACCTCGGGCCTGCGGACTTCTACGTTTTCTCGGGCGGCTTCGATTACCGTGGGGGTTCTGCCCGCGCCGGCGACTGGGTCTACGAACCGGCGGGCGCCGTGCACGAAGCCACCACCCATCCGGTGGACACGGTCTACCTGGCGAATGTCTACGGCCCGGTGGCATTCCACGGCAAGGATGGCGCCTTCGCCGGAATCCTCGACTGGCGCGCGGTCCAGGCGATGGTGGACGCTGCGGCGAAAAAGAAGAAGCCCTGACGAATTTTGCGGCGCGCGCCGGCGCATCGATTCAGGCAAATCAGTGCATCGGCGCGCGGACTTTACCGCAGTTGAATCCGGCAAGGTGGAGGCGGCTATGGACAATCTTGAACTCGAAAGGCGCATCACCGTCCTCGAGGACATCGAGGCGATCAAGAAGCTCAAGGCCCGCTACTGCGAGATCTGCGACGACGATCACAACCAGGACCGCATCGTGCAGATTTTCGCCGAGGACGGCATCTGGGAAAGCAAGGACTTCGGACAGGCAAAAGGGCATGCCGAGCTGCGCAAGCTGTTCAAGAGTTTCGCCGATCGCATCAGCTTCTCGCAGCACAACGTGATGAACCCGATTATCGAGGTGAACGGCAACACGGCAAAAGGCTCGTGGTACTTCCTCGGACCTTTCACTTTTCGCAAGGGCAATCGCCAGATGTGGCTGGCCGCGCGCTACGAGGACGATTACGTCAAGATCAACGGCGAGTGGAAATTCAAGCATCTGCGCGCGATCGGCCGGATGGCGGCGCCGTACGAAAAGGGCTGGGCCAAGAACGACTAGCGACTCGCCCTGAAATGCGGAACCAACCCGTGGACACCCCCATCAGTTTCGAAACCCATCCGAGCCGCTACCGCCATCTGAAGCTCGAGGCCGAGGCGGATCGCGCGCGCATCTTCCTGAAGGTTGACGAAAACGGCGGGCTGCGTCCGGGATATCAGCTGAAGCTCAATTCCTACGACCTCGGCGTCGACATCGAACTGGCCGACGCCGTCACGCGGATTCGCTTCGAGCATCCGGGCGTCTCGGTGGTCACGCTGACCAGCGCGATCGACGGCACCTTCTGCGCCGGCGCCAATATCTTCATGCTGGCGTCGTCGGATCACGGCTTCAAGGTGAATTTCTGCAAGTTCACCAACGAGACGCGGCTGGCGATGGAGGACGCGAGCCTCACCGGCGGCCAGCGCTACATCGCCGCGCTCAACGGAGTTTGCAGCGGCGGCGGCTACGAACTCGCGCTCGCCTGCGACGAAATCATCCTGGTCGATGACCGCCGCTCGGCCGTGAGCCTGCCGGAGACGCCCTTCCTCGGCGTTCTGCCCGGTACGGGAGGACTTACGCGCCTGGTCGACAAGCGCAAGGTGCGCCGGGACCTCGCGGATATTTTCGCGACTCTCGCCGAGGGCATGCGCGGCGAGAAGGCAGTGCAATGGCGCCTGGTCGACTCCGTGATCCCGCGTTCGCGTTTCGCCGCAGGCGTCGACCAACGGGTCTCCGAACTCGCCGATCCCGATCGCGCCTCGCGCACCGGAGTCGTGCTCGACGTGCTTGCGCCGTCGGAAACGGACGACGAGATTCGCTACCGCCATCTGACGCTCCGGCTCGACCGCAAGCGCCGGCTCGCCGAACTGATGATCGAAGGTCCGGGCCTGGTTCCGGATATTCCGGCCGACCCGGCGAGACTCGGCGCCGACTGGTATCCGCTGCGGCTCTTCCGCGAGCTCGACGACGCGATCCTGCGCCTGCGTTTCAACTATCCGGAGATCGGACTCGTGCAGATCAAATCGCGCGGCAGCCTCGCCAACGTCATCGGGTTCGACCGTCAGCTTCGCGCGCGCTTCGGCGAATGGTTCGTGCGCGAGACCATCCACCTGATCAAGCGCGTACTCAAGCGCCTCGACCTGACGGCCAAGAGCATCTTCGCAATCGTCGAAGAGGACTCATGCTTCGGCGGCTTTATGCTCGAACTCGCGCTCGCCGCCGACCGCGTCTACATGAAGTCCGCCGGCGGCATCGAGATCGCGACGAGCCCGCTCAACGGCGGTGCCTTCCCGATGGGCAACGGAATCAGCCGGCTCGCCACCCGCTTCCTCGCCGATCCGGAACGCGCGCGCATGCTCGGCGTCGAGAACCGCTTCGACGCGGTGGCCGCGCTGGACTCGGGCCTCATTACCGTCGCGCCCGACGAACTCGACTGGGAGGACGAGGTGCGCCTTGCGATCGACGAGCGGCTTTCGCTTTCGCCCGACGCGCTGACCGGGATGGAGGCGAGTCTCAGGTTCGCCGGTCCCGAGACGATGGAGACGAAAATCTTCGGGCGGCTTTCCGCATGGCAGAACTGGATCTTCCAGCGCCCCAACGCGATCGGCGATCGCGGCGCATTAAAGCTCTACGGCCGGCCCGAGCGCCCGCAATTCGACTGGAAACGAACCTGAGCAGCGAAGTCCGCGCCTATCATGGGAGCGAGCCGCGCGGGCCCGCTCAACTCGCCCTCAGTCGCTGAACATGTGGTTAGTCCAATAAGCCAGTGCCAAGAAAACTCCGACCAGTAAAATCACTGCTTCCACGATTGCCTTCCCTCCGATTTTTTGACCCCGTCACAATCACTTCCCGAGCCCGAGAACGAAGGATTGCAATCTGCATGCCCCAACTATTGCAGTCTGCAGTATCAAATAATGCAATTTGCAACGATGATTTGTCCGCGGCATATTGCTGGATCGCCTTCTTGGCGACGACCAAACGGGCGGCATTTGCCCAATTGATGAGCAGAGCGCCCATTACCTGGACTGTGAGGAGCAAACGCTACGCGCAATCAGGAAGCGATCGCCGTACATGGCCAAGCAAAACTTCCAAACATTTGCCATCGGGCTGGCGATTTCACGTCTGCGCGTGGCGTGGTAGCGTCGAAGCGAGGCTGTTTACCCTGCGCTGGGTGGCAAATGCTCCGCTCGCGAACTCAGGTTGACCAATGAACGAAATTCCCAATAACGTCGATCTCGATCACGACCCGCAGTTAAAGCGCGCGCTCGATTCCTGGCATCCGCGCTTCCTCAAGTGGTGGGACGAAGTCGGTCCCGACGGCTTTCAGCAATCGCAGGTGTATCTGCGCACCGCCATCAGCGCGTCGTCCGAGGGCTGGGCCAACTACGCCTATGTGCGGATGCCCGAGTATCGATGGGGAATCTTCCTGGCACCGCTGGAGAAGCGCACCATCGGCTTCGGCGACCATCCCGAACTCGACCCCTGGCAGCAGGTCCCCGGCGAGCATCGCAAGGAACTGCGCCGCATCATCGTGACCCAGGGCGACACCGAGCCGGCCTCGGTCGAGCAGCAGCGCCATCTCGGCCGCACCGCGCCCTCGCTCTACGACCTGCGCAATCTCTTCCAGATCAACGTCGAGGAGGCGCGCCATCTGTGGGCGATGGTCTACCTGCTCCATCGCTTCTTCGGACGCGACGGGCGCGAGGAGGCCGACGAATTGCTCACGCGGCGTAGCGGCCACGCCGACCATCCGCGCATCCTCAACGCCTTCAACGCGCCGATTCGCGACTGGATCGACCTCTTCTGCTTCGCGATGTTCGCCGACCGCGACGGCAAGTATCAGCTCGAATCGCTCTCGGAGAGCGGCTTCGACCCGCTCGCGCGCACGACCCGCTTCATGCTCACCGAGGAAGCGTTTCACATGTTCGTCGGCGAGAGCGGCATCCAGCGAATCATCCAGCGCAGCGGCGACCTGATGCACGGGTCGGGGCGCGAGGATATTCACGCTTTGGGCGGAATCGAGCTCGCGATTCTCCAGAAGTACATCAACCTCTGGTACACGGAGAGCCTCGATCTGTTCGGAGGCGAGGACTCGAGCAACGCCGCCAGCTACTTCGCCGCCGGACTCAAGGGGCGCTACCACGAATCGAAGGGAGAGCTCGCCGACCATCGCGCGCTCGGCGGCACCTATACTTTGCACAAGCCCGACGGCAGCGCCGACGAGATTCCGCTGCGCCGCGCGATGAACGCGGTGCTGCGCGACTCCTACACGCAGGACTGCGAGCGCGGGCTCGCGCGCTGGAACCGCGAACTCGAAAAGCGCAACGTCGATTCGCGGCTCTACCTGCCCGCGGTGTGCTTCAATCGCAGGGTCGGCGCCTTCGCCAACTTGCCGTGCGATCCGCAGGGCAAGCCACTCGCCCGCGAGGAATACGAGCGGCGGCGCAGCGAATGGCTGCCGACGGAAGCGGATCGCGCGCGCGTCGCCGAGCTGCTCAAGCCGGTCTACCAGCCCGGTAAGATCGCCGGATGGATCGCGCTGCCTGCCCGAGGGATCAACAATCAGCCGCTCGACTTCGAATATGTGATCATCCGGTAAGCGGTCAGCCCCGGGCTCTCAGCTCGCGCCGCAGAATCTTGCCGTTGGCGGTCTTCGGCAGCTCGGCCAGGAACTCGATTTCCTGCGGCACCTTGTACGGCGCGAT
>DASPQS010000090.1:0-11373 GCA_035624865.1 Binataceae bacterium (SeqCode)
AAGAAAATCCGCGCCAAAGGAGATGATCGTCTCGGCCTGATCGAGCCTGTACACGGGCAGGTCACGCCGGCCGAAGCAGGACTGAGCCGCCGCGCGAGCCGGCTCTTCGCCGATTCGCTCCCAAAAAACGACGCGGTTCGAACCCCACGCTTCAAGCCACAGGCTTGAAATCTTGTCCAACGTCGGGCCCTGTGGGGCTCCGATGAAAGCGACACGATCCTTCCCGACCTTGGCCGCCGTGGCGAGCTTCGTATTAAGAGTGTCGAGGGCTTCGTCCCAGGAAACTTCGACGAGCGAGCCGTCTTCCCGTCTCTTCTTCGGCTTAGCCAACCGATCGGGGTTATAGAGCCCTTGGAGCGCGGCCTGGCCGCGCGCGCAAATCGAACCCTGGCTGATCGGATCAGCGGGGTTTCCCTCGAGTTTGATTACCCGGCCCTCACGGACGCGCGCCACAATCCCGCAACCCGCGGAGCACTCGGTACAGGTTGTCGCATAAAACGTGGGGACGCCCGGGATGACGTTCTCATCGGGAACGACGTAGGGGATTATCTTTCTGGCGGCCGGCTCGCAACCTGGAATCGCCGCCGCGGCACTCGCTGTGGCAGCAAGCTTCAGGAACGACCGCCTGGATAGTCCGTCTGACATGGGTGCTCCTCGCTCAGTGGTGGCAGACAAAGCAATCCTGGGTGGCGCCGCGCTTGACGTGGCAATTGATGCAGAAGCCCATGTTGATCTCGTGTACCGGAACGACGCGGTCCATGGTTTCGACCGGTCCATGGCACTCCTGGCAGGCCACACCCGCCCATATGTGGGGCTTATGCACGAAGCGCACGAAATCCGGCAGCGTGTAGACCCGGTTCCAGCGAATCTCGAAGGGCGGCTGATGGTCGTCGGTCCAGGGCTGAGTGACCGGCTTGATTCCCCCGATCAGCCCACTCCCGTGGCATCCAACGCATCGCTCGACCGGTGGCACGCCCGAGGTCGCCGACCTTCGCGCGTATTCATGGCAATACTGGCAAGGAATCTTGTTGATTCCCGCATGTACGCGATGACTGAACGGAATGGGCTGTACGACGTCGGAGCGCGGCGCCCATGGCCGCTGCGACAAGGCCACGGTGAAGACGCCGCTCAGGAACAAGAGCAGTGCAACAGGAATCAATATACGGTTCATCGTCTCAAATTTGGCTCACACACCACGGCCCTGCTCGCGAGTTCAAACCGAAGGCGGCAAGAACCCCTCGAAATTAAATGCGGAGCACAAGTAACAGGACACTGGTTCCCGGTCAATCGAAACCCCCGACGGTTCCGAACCTGCCTGAATTTTAATTCTCTGCCGGACCACAAATCGAAGAACAACTAACATTGGCGTGCCTCTTCCGCAAGCCAAAGTAATGTCCGCCGGGCGATTTGCCACGAATTTATTGGCTTTGCAGCAAATTAGCGGCCAGGACGTTCTGGCGCGAATAAACGACTTCGGTTGCGGATTGCCGGGTGCGGCCGAGCCGCTCGCCGTCTTTGCGAGGAACCACCCGTTTCGGAGGCATCGGAAGTATGTTAACGTCTCCGCCAACTCTCAAGTCCGGAGACAGCGCTACCGGTGCAGATAAAACCAGCCGATCGGCTCGGCCTTTTGCCTCCTTACCTGTTCGCCGAACTGGACCGCCTCAAGCGCGAGGTTCAACAAAAGGGCGTTGACGTTATCAGCCTCGGTATCGGCGACCCGGACCTGCCGACGCCGCTGCATATTGTCGAGGCCCTCAAGCGCGCCGCGGAAATGCCGGCGAATCATCGCTATCCCGACTACCAGGGACTCGACCGTTTTCGGGAGGCGGCGGCCCAATGGTATAGACGGCGCTTCGACGTGGCGCTCGACCCCGCGCGGGAAGTCTGCGCATTGATTGGGTCAAAAGAGGGTATCGCGAACTTCCCGGTGGCGGTGGTGGACCCCGGCGATATCGTGCTCATCCCTGACCCCGGTTATCCGGTCTACTACTCAGGGTGCATCTTCAACGGCGGCGAGCCGTACTTCATGTCTCTGCGCCCGGACAACGGCTTCCTCCCCGACCTCGGCGCGATTCCGGTGGAAGTCGCGCGGCGCGCCAAGCTGATGTGGCTGAACTATCCGAACAATCCGACCGCGGCGACTGCCGAGCCCGAGTTCTTCCGCCGCGCCGTCCGCTTCTGCCTGGACCACAACATCATCCTGGCGCACGATATCGCCTATTCCGAGATCGCTTTTGACGGCTATCGCGCGCCCAGCGTCCTGCAAATCGAAGGAGCGCGCGATTGTGCGATCGAGTTCCATTCGCTGTCCAAGACTTATTCGATGACCGGATGGCGGGTCGGATTCGCGGTGGGCAATGCACAGTTGGTCGGTGCGCTCGGCACGGTCAAGACCAATATCGATTCCGGGGTTTTTCAGGCGGTGCAGGAGGCCGCGATTACCGCTCTGACCGGCGGAGATGAAAAGCTCCGGGAGTACTGCTCCATCTACCAACAGCGGCGCGACCTGATGATCGCGGCCTTGCGCGGCCTGGGACTCGAATGCAATGTGCCGCGCGCCACGTTCTATCTTTGGGCCCGCACGCCCAAGGGCTACACCTCGGTGTCGTTCACCGAACGCGTACTGAAAGAAACCGGCGTGGTAATCACGCCCGGTTCAGGATTCGGCAAAAGTGGGGAGGGTTACGTTCGTTTTTCGTTGACCGTAGCGAGCGAACGTTTGGACGAGGCGGTGGGACGAATCAAGGCGCTTCGGCTGTGAACGGCGAGGAATGCCCCATCGGGCTTTTATTGGAATAGGAACCAACCTGGGCGATAGAGCCGCCAACTATCGGGAGGCGATCCTGAGGATCGCGGGCCTGCCGGATAGTCGCGTGGTCCGCCAGTCCTCGATCTACGAAACCGAACCGGTGGGCGGAGTCAAAGGCGCCTTCCTCAACGGCGTGGTCGAAGTCGAGACCGAACTCCTGGCGGACGCACTGATGCGGCGGTTGCTCGCGATCGAGCGAACCATGGGACGCAAGCGCACGGCTGGCCGCAAACCGCAGCGGCACACGGGCTATCGCCCACGCGTCATCGACCTCGACCTGCTGTTCTTCGACAAGGAGACCATCGCTACGCGCACGCTTCACGTGCCGCATCCGCGGCTTCACGAGCGGCGCTTCGTCCTGGCTCCGATGGCGGAATTGGCGCCGGCGATGATTCATCCTAAACTCAACGCATCGATTTCCGACTTATTGGCGAACTTGAAGTCACCCTATCGGGTCACCCTGGCGCGTGCGGATCTGCTGCGGCCGCCGCCCAAGCGGGAGGTAGCCATACGATGAAGTTTTTTGTCGATTCGGCCGACGTCGCCGAGATCAGGGAAGTTGCGGGCTGGGGGCTGGCCGACGGCGTGACCACCAATCCAAGCCTGCTGGCCAGGACCGGCCGACCCTACGCCGAGGTCCTGCGCGAGATTTGCGATCTGGTCGATGGTCCGGTAAGCGCCGAGGTCGTCTCGACTGACGCTCCGGTGATGCTCGAAGAGGGGCAAAAACTGGCCCGGCTGAGTCCTCAGATGGTGGTCAAATGCCCCGTCACGATCGAGGGATTGAAGGCTGCCAAGGCGCTCAGCGCGCGCGGTATCAGGGTCAACGTGACACTGGTCTTTAGTCCGCTGCAGGGGCTGGCGGCAGCCAAATGCGGCGCGAGTTACATTTCGCCCTTCATTGGCCGGCTGGACGACATCGGCCAGGACGGCGTTGCGGTCGTGGATCAGCTGGTGCGGATTCTCAGGAACTACGAATATCCGACGCAGGTTTTGGTCGCTTCAGTTCGCTCGCCCAACCACCTGCTGCGTGCGGCAGAGGCCGGCGCACACGTGGCGACGCTGCCGTTCAACGTGATGAAGCAGATCGTCAAGCATCCGCTGACCGATATCGGCCTGGACAACTTCCTCGCCGACTGGCGCAAGAGCAAGCAGACGATTTGATCGGTCTCGCGAGCGACTCAAGTTCGGCGCTCCGAAACCGGGTGCTTCAATTGCTGAGCGCCGAGCGCTCCGCGATGAGCTTGTCCACTTCTTCCTTCAAGCGGGGCAGCACCGCGTCGTACTTGAAGTTGCCGAGCTTGCGCTGCTTGCGCTTGAGATTCACCGTCGTCGGCCCGCACCAAAGGCCAAGGTCGGCATCGTCGGTCTCGCCCGGCCCGTTCACCCGGCACCCCATCACAGCGATCGTTATCTGGTGACGAGCGGCGTAGGCGGTCAGCTCCTTCACCTGCTGCGCCAGTTCGACGAACTTTTCATTCTCGACCCGCGAACACGATGGGCACGAGATGATGTTCAGACCCGCGCCGAAATTCGGCACGGAGATAAAGCGTCCGGCCTCGACGTCGCCGACAATCTGATGGCCGACGATGACTTCCTCGTGCTTGCGCTCATTGGGGAGCGTGAGCGAGACCCGGATGGTATCGCCGATCTGCCGGGCCAGCAGCTGTTCGAATGCGATGCGGGTCTTGATGATTCCCTCGGGCGGCAGTCCGGCCTCGGTCACGCCCAGATGGATGGGGACGTCGGGGCAACGCTCCGCGAAGCGGCGATTCGCCTCGAGCACCTTGGCCGGGTCGGAGTCCTTGAGCGAAACCACGAAGCGCTCGAACCCGAATTCGTTCATCAGCTCGCAATGATGCGCGGCTGACTCGACGATCGCGGCGAGCTGATCGCCGGGAAACTTCTCGATGAATTCCGGCGCGACCGACCCGCAATTGACGCCGATTCGCAGCGCCAGGTCATGGTCGCGGGCAACATCGACCAGCCATTTCACCTTTTGCCGGATAGTCTTGGCCTTCTCGATGTGGTGCAAGTGGCCTGGGTTGTAGCGGATCTTGTCGACGTGCGGGGCGACCTTGCCGGCGATGCGATAATTCTCCTGCAAATCGACCGAGAGCGTCACGCCGGCGGTCTGTGCGCGGATCTCCCTGAGGGCCGCGACCTCCTTCTCATTGTCCAGCGCGATGCGGACAATCGCTGCCCCGGCCCGGGCCAACTGGTGGGTCTGCGCAACTGTGGCGTCGATGTCCATCGTGCGGGTCGCGCACATCGATTGCACCGCAATCGGCGCGTCGCCGCCGACCTCGACACCGCCTACACGAATCCGTCGCGTCGTGCGCTGGTTCTGCTGCGTCATCGCTCCCCTTCAGCCTTTCTGCGGCTCTACGGGCGTCTTCTGTTCTTCCGTCACCGCCATCGCGATACACGAATGTGCGAACGCACCGCCCGCCCTGAGCGCGATCGCTACGAAAGCGGCCTCGGCTATCTCCTCGTCACTCGCGCCCTGCTTCCTGGCGCGTTTGGTGTGGTCCTCGATGCACCACATGCACTGCGTGACGTGGGCCGCCGTTACGGCCATCAGCTCCTTGGTCTTGGCCGGCAAGGCGCCGTCCTTGAAGACCATCTGGTCGAAGTCCATGAAACCCTTGAAGAGATCGGGTTTGATTTGACGAAGCTTGCGAAGGTTCTTAATGGTGTCTCTGGCGAACAATTCTGCCATTGGACTTCTCCTTCGAGTGCGGCCTGATCACCCTGGCCTGGGGTTAAAAAGGCGGCCACACCCAGCAAGTTCGGCTCTGCGACTCACTATAACAGACCGGCAAATATGGCCATAACTGAGGCCGACGGTCTGTCGGCGGCGATCGCATGCAGATTCGATGAAATTTCGTCCCAATCGAACTTAATCGCCGCGGGTTTAGCAGGATTGATTCAATTTAGCTCAAATTGATGTTTCTACTAAATATTTTATGTTTTCTCTCTTGTATGAAATGTTTGATGCTGCTATAGCTCTTTTAACACCTCTTTCGATTAAGAAGCGCGTTTACAGGGGGCAAACGGCTTCAAATCTTAGCTTCGATACGAATAGCAAAGCGCCCCGAAGGAAGGAGCTCTACGGAAATGCAACAAGCTGACCGGGAGATGGAAGCTGGGGACGCCCTTGCCCTTACTGACGTCATATTGCCCAGCCAGTACTTTGGGGCGATCGGGAGATCTGGACTGTGCAGCGAGCAGCGACTCATGCTCGCGGTCCTGGTGGATGCGATCAACATCCTGCAGGGCTGGAATCGGTCCGGCAGTGCCCGAAAACGCCGCGCATTCGCAGAGGCGGGCCAGTGGGTCAATACGCGCGGCGCCAATTACCCTTTCTCGTTCGACAGCATTTGTGACGCGTTAACAATCGATTCCGAAATCCTGCGACGGCGGTTGAGCGCCCTGACAATGGGTCACGCGGCAGCGTCGCGCCTGGGAGTCAGCCGGCTGCGGCTCAAGGAATCGAGCCGGGCCCAGCATATGACTGCCAACCGGGTCCGGCGGCGGCGCCGCACACGACTGGTACTAGTGACCAAATGATTCCTCCGGGCGCGTCGCAGGGGACCTCTTCCCCCCGTAACAGCACCCAAGGGACCCGCGGCGCGCCCATCCTGCATCCGGGACTTCCAATGCTCTGTCGGCTTCCCGCTCTGCGGTAAGCCAACCGACCATCCGATTTCGCCTCAATTACGCGACAAACCAACACCCAGTCTGGCACGCCATCGTGAGCCAAGACTGCCGCGGAAATGCGACGATCGCACGCAAATCTAGCGAATTAAAGGCATTTTTTCGCTTCGATTGACTGTTCGCGCCAAGCCTTTCTATGATTTGAGTCAGTGCTTGGAGGTGTTTGTTGTGCGCATGCTTGTTCCCCCCATCGTCCAGCGCCGGGAAATGGACCGAAATCTTGTAGAGTTCTTCCGTTGGGAGGAGTCCACGCCCTTCCGCCGCGCAGTAGGCAACTTTTGCCGTTACTATAACGTCAAAGGGCCACGAATCGAGTGGTGCGAATATATCGATTGGGGCAAAGCGGCGGGCAAGACCTTTCAGGACGGCCGCATCCACCTAGTGCATCCGGAGAACTGGAAACGCGGGCGCGTATACAAGAGCGAGCGGATGTGGGTGCAAACGGTGTATCATGAATTGGCGCATTACCTGTTCTGGGCTGATGCGGAGCGCAAGGCTGAGAGCTTCACGCAGCTCATGGTGCGCGGCCTAAAGCGCGTGGGGCGCCGCCGCAACCGGGCAATCGCGGTGGCACGGAGAAAGGCTACTTTAGGGGCTCGGGCCGGGCGCAATTCGACCCCGCCGCGCCGTAAGACCCGGCGCGGCTTGTCATACACGGCGAGCTTGATGAGGCGGCGGCGCAAGTCGATGAACGTTCGAGGGAACCGGGGCAGAAGGCGCGCCGCATAGGACGCCGCTGCGGTTGAGAGGAGCGGATGGCGCAGAAGCCGAACGTCGAAAATCGCTGGTGGGTCGAAACCACCTTCAAAAAGCCCAAGGCGGGAAAGGTCGAGGCCGAACTGCCGGTGCTCCCGGTGGCGATGAGCTTCTACGCGGTAGCCAAAGACTACAACCAGGACCGCGCCAAGGACGACCTGACCGATAACAACCTGCGAATCGCGCGCGCCGCGAATCCGCAGCCCGGCGAATGGGCATACGTGCCGATGACCGAGGAGCATTACCCGCCGCGGCTGGTGAAGCGGATCAAGGAAGAGTTTCACCTTCCGCGCGAGGCGCGTGGGATCGTGCTCGACCATGGGCGGTTACTTCGTCTACTCATTTGCGGACCGCAAATCGAAGACTGGATGATCGACGTCACGCTCGCGGACGAACCCTCGGTGGACGTTTACGTATGGTCGACGATGCAGCGCGAACGCCTCTTCAAGCGGGCCGAGGACGCATTGCGGCAAGCGCGCAAATGGGCAATCAACCTGTTGCAGAATCCGCCGCAGCGCGACGAGACCTTTCGCGGCGCATTGCTCTGACAGCCTCGCGGGGCTGTCACGAACCTGGTGGTTGAGGAGGTGTGGATGCGCTGGATCATAGCGACGCTGGCGATCGCGGCAATCGCAGCATCGGGATGTCTGCAAGTGGCACCGCAACCGGTGCCGCCGGTGCCGCCGACGACGATGACTTCGTGGGGTCCGATGGGCGGCTTCTCGATGTCATCGGGGGCGACCTGCGCCGGCCGTGCAACTCTCAACGGCGGATTGGCCACCGTCAGCGACGCCTGCTTCACGGGCACCGACAATATCGTGATGTGCACGGACACGACCGCGCCCAATGCGATCAGGTGCAGTCCGTCGGATGGATCCCTTTCGATCAGCGGCGCCCCCGGCGACACGATCGCCTGGGCCCGGGTCAGGTAGCGGTTTCGGCGAACGCGCCCTGGCCCGACAATGCTCGCGCCGGGCCGAGCCGCGTCGCCTATGGGCGGCTCATGAAGCGGTGGTCGATGCGCGCGACGGCTTCGCCGTTTTGATTGGTGAGCGTCGAGCTGATCACGATAAAGACCATGGGGCCGGAACGTCCGGTTTTTTCGTAAATCTGCGAGACCTGGGACGCAACCCAAATCGAATCGCCGGCACGGATCGGCGCAACGAAATCAACGTCCATCCCGGCGGCAAGACGCGGCGAGGCGCGGAGGTGGTCGAAGATATCCTCGAGATAACGGAAAGACCCGGCGAAGGACGGCGGCGCGACGAGACCGCCGTAGGGACTGCTCCGAGCCGCTTCCACATCGGTATGGAGCGGGTTGGTATCGCCGATCGCATAGCAGAAGTTCGCGATCATCTCGGCGGTGACGAGTACCGGGTTTTTCGCCGCGAAAACGCGGCCGATCAGGTCGGAGTCGTAATCAACCATCGAGCCAGTGGATAGCCTTTGCCGTAACTGCGTTCAAGATGCGCCCGTGGCGAGCGAAAGGACCTGCCGGTCTACCCGCGCAGCGCCGGCAACACCTCGGCGACGAAGCGCTCGAGCGAGCGCATCGCCTTGGCCGGCGCAAGACCGGGGAGTTGCATGTTCAGGATCAGCTCGGTCATCGGGGTCCGCTCAATCATCCCGGATAGCTGTTGAGCGACCTCGGCCGGCGTACCGAGCACGCTGTTGCGCCGGAGGCGTGCGGGATCGGGCAGAATCCATTCCTGATCGCCGCGCATTCCCTCCGCCAACCATTTGCCGTAGAGCGCCGCCTGGTACATCGCCGGCTGCTCGATATCGGCCCAAGCCTGGTCGGCGCTGTCGGCGATTTGGACAATCGCGCTGCGCACGATGTTGAAGTTCGCGGGGTCCTTTCCCAGGTTGCGCAAGGCGTTGCGGTAAAGTTCGACCTCGCGCAGACCCAGGTTGCAGGCGAAGGAAAGGCCGAGTTCGGCGCCGCGCTGAATCGCCCGCTCGGTCATCCCGGCCCACAGCAGCTCGGGATGCGGACTGCTCACGGGGCGGGGCAGCACGCGTACGTCTTGAAAGCGGAAATGTTTGCCCTCGAAGCTGAAGCGCTCACCGGTCCACGCGCGGCGCAGGATCTCGATCGTCTCGAGCGTGCGGCCCAGGCGATACTTGCGCGAGACTTCAAAGCCCCGGAACTCCTCGTCGCGGTAAGCGGTGCCGATGCCGAGCCTCAGCCTGCCACCCGAAAGCACGTCGATCGTGGCGGCGTCCTCGGCCAGGCGCAGCGGATGATAGAACGGCGCGAGCAGGACGTAGGTGCCGATCGTGACGCCGCGGGTGCGGCTAGCGATTGACGCCAGCATCGGCATCGTGGCCGCCAGGTAACCGTCGTCAGTGAAATGGTGCTCGGTGATCCAGATCGAATCGAGGCCGGCCTGATCGGCGAACTCGATTTGGCGGAACATCTCGCTGTAGAGCTGGGCGAAACTGAGCGGCGAGCCCGGCGGATTGCGGAAGTCGATCATGTAACCGAATTTGACAGGTGTCGCCATCGAAGGACCCTCCGCTCAAGTGCGCGAATCGTACTGCCGACGGCTGGCCGCATTCAAGGGCAGGGACACTGAGGACACGTAACCGATCAGTATGCGCAGAAAATTCTAATCCGAAGATTCGCTGAAGTGCATCGCGAGATGCACGAGAAAGCCGAAGAGCGTGGGCATCGCGCCGCAGAACCCGACAATCTCCAGGGTCCAGTGATCATACAGGATTCCGTAGACGCCAATCAGGCCGAAGGTCGTCGCGAGCGCGGCCAAAACGAATAGAGCGATCTTTTCCTGGCGCAACTCCTCGACGCCGGGCTTGAGCCGGTATTCACCGCCCTCGGCGGCATAGCGGGAACGCGCGGCGCAATCCAGGCGCATGTACTCTTCCTTAGTCAGCCAGTGTTTCAGGGGCGGCTGGTTCATCAAATTCTCTTCGTTCAAGCCGGTGCGAATATTTTTCGACATTACCGTTCGCGGCTGCGGTTTGACATCGCGCGAGACGGCGGCGCAGGATTTTGCCAACGCGGGCCCGCGAAGGAGGAATGACCATGGCAACCGGAACCGGACTGCTCGTGATATGGACCGACGTCGCCCCGGAGTTCGAGGCCGAATTCAACGAATGGTACGACCGCGAGCATGTGCCGCAACTGCTCACTATCCCGGGAATCCTGAGCGGACGGCGTTACCAGGCGGTCGACGGCAAGCCGAAGTACATCGCGATCTACGAGATGACCGACGAGAACGTGTGGAAGAGCGACGCGTTTCGGCAGGTACGGGAAAATCCGACGGACTGGAGCCGGAAGATGATACCGCAGTTCCGCAACACGCAGCGCGGAATTTTCCGGCGGATTTTTTCGTTCGGAGAGCGCCCGGCGAAGGAACCCGAGTTTGCGCTGACCGTCAGGCTCAACACTCCGGCGGACCACGAAAAGGAATTCAACGCGTGGTACGACGAGGATCACGTGCCGGCGCTGGCGTCCGTGCCCGGCGTCTATTGCGCGCGACGTTACATAGCGGTCGAGGGTGATCCGAAGTATCTCGCGATCTACGAGATGAAGGACGCCGGGATTGTTAAGACGCCTGAATGGGACAAGGCGCGGCTTTACGGGCGGACGGCGCAGATCCGGCCCTATCTCAAGGATTTGCAGGCTATCGTGGCCAAGCGAATCGGATTGTGACCCCCGCAGCGAAATTCGTATCTGTGGCGCTCGTTGTGAGCATCCTCTCCGCATCCAATGCCGTGATGGCGCAGGAGAGTGGCGCCGCCGTGGCAAGCGGTGGCGCTGCAGCCGCCGGCGGTCAAGAATTCAGGGAGTACTGTGCTCAATGCCACGGTAGCGATGGCACGGGGAACGGCCCCGTAGCACCCGAATTGAAACGCAAGCCGGCCAACCTGACGGTCCTGGCGAGGAACAACGGCGGCGTCTTCCCGCGCGGTGAAGTTCGGGACTTTATCGTCGGCACCAAGGCGACGGTCTCTCATGGCACGCGCGAGATGCCGATATGGGGCTACGCCTTCCTGTTCCGGCCCGGCGGCATGGCGGGCCCGTTCGTCCCCGTGCTGACTCCGAAGGAAGCTGACGAGCG
>DASPQS010000091.1:0-7110 GCA_035624865.1 Binataceae bacterium (SeqCode)
CATTGTCACCCATATCATCGAGGAGGCGGTGGAACTGGCCGACCGTATCCTGGTGCTCTCAACCTCACCAGGACGTCTGGTCGCTGACCTGAAGGTCGACCTGCCCCGACCGCGCGATCGCAGGAACGAGGGCTTCAACGCGCTTACCGATAAGGTCTTCTCGCTCATCGAGGAACGTGCCTGATGCCCCCTGCCGGTATCAACCCGATCCCCGATTGCCAAATCACCTGGGTCTTCGGCCTGCTGGAAACCCTTGAGGATCGGGGCGGCCGCGACGACGGTTACAAAATCGCCCGCGACTTGCAGTTCAAGTTCGCGGACCTGCTGAAGGTGATGAAGACCGCCGAAATCCTTGGACTCGTGTCCACTCCCGCGGGTGACGTGGTGCTCGAGTCGCTGGGCAAAAGATTCCTGGAAAGCGACGTCAACGCCCGCAAGCTGATCATCCGCGATCAACTCAGGCACCACGGGCTTTTCGCCTATTTCGTCAGGTTGCTACATGGGCAGGAAGACCGTTCGCTGACCAAGGAGGTCGTACTCGAACACCTTGCGATGCTGTTGCCGAACGAGCCGCCCGAAAAGATGTTTTCGACCATCGTCAATTGGGGACGCTTCGCCGAGCTTTTCGGCTATAACAAGGACGAGGACCGCTTCTACCTCGACCAGGAATAGTCTACGCTGGCGCGACTCCGATCAATCAAAAACGTTAACAGGAGGGCTAAGATCATGTCGGCTGAAGCTGAAAGCGTCGTCAACGAATTCTGCAAGGCGTGGGCTCGGCTTAACGTCGATCAGGTGATGGACTTTTTCACTGATGACGCGGTCTACCACAACATTCCGATGAAGCCGGCGGCGGGTAAGGCGGTTATCCGCAAGACGATCGAGGGGTTGTTGAAGGGGACGACCTGGCTCGAGTTCAAGATCCTGCACACCGCTTCCAGCGGCAACATCGTCTTCAACGAGCGCGTGGATTCCTTCGAGGCCAACGGCAAGCGCATCTCGCTTCCAGTGATGGGCGTCTTCGAAACCACCGCCAATGGCAAGATCAAGGCGTGGCGCGATTATTTCGACTTGAAAATGTACACGGACCAGCTCAAATAGGCCGTTTTCGGTCATACGGCCGGCGGTGTAAGGATCGCAAAGGATGGATTCTCCTGTAATTCATGCGATCATCGGCACCGCCGGCCATATCGACCACGGCAAGACCGCGCTCATCAAGGCCCTGACCGGCCAGGACACCGACCGCCTCAAGGAGGAAAAGGAGCGCGGAATCTCAATCGATCTGGGCTTTGCCTATTTCACGCTGCCTGACGGAACGCGTGCTGGCGTGGTGGACGTCCCCGGCCATGAGCGCTTCATCCGTAACATGCTGGCCGGCGCGCATGGGATGGACCTGGTGCTCTTCGCGGTCGCGGCCGACGACGGCGTGATGCCGCAAAGCGAGGAACATCTTGACATCCTGCACCTGCTCGGGGTTTCGCGCGGCATCTTCGTAATCACCAAGGCCGACCTCGCCAGTCCGAAACGGCTTGGCGAGGTGCGCGAAGAGATCGAACTGCTCGCCGATGGCACCAGCCTCGAAGGGTCACCGGTGATCGCGGTTTCGTCCCTCACGGGCATGGGACTCGACGAGTTGCGCAGAGAGGTCGCGCGCCTGCTCGATGGATTCCAAGCGCGCCGCGCGACCGGGCTCTTCCGGCTGCCGCTCGATCGCGCCTTCGTCATCAAAGGGCACGGAACGGTGGTCACGGGAACCGCAATGGGAGCCCAGGTGAGGGTGGGACAGAAGTTGCGCGCGCTGCCCGGTGGTGAGGAGTTTCGCGTCCGCTCGATCCAGGTACATGGTGAGACGATGGAAAGCGCGGGCCTTTGCCAGCGTGTGGCGCTCAACCTGAGTGGAACGGAAAAAGCCGAACTCAAACGCGGCGACGTGCTTGCCGACGATCGGCTCGAGTTCTCAACAGCACGGCTCGACGCACGAATGGAGATTCGGCCGGCCGCAAAGCGCCCGCTCAAGAACAATCAGCGCGTGCGTTTCTTTATCGGGACCGCGGAAACGATCGGGCGCGTGATCGTGCTGGAGGAGCCGGGTGAGATCGCCCCCAAGAAGCGCATGCTCGTACAGATCGTCCTGAACGACCCGGTCGTTGCACTCGCCGGCGACCGCTTCGTCGTGCGCGACGAAACCAACCTGCGTACGCTCGGCGGTGGTATCGTCTTGAACCCACTCGGCCGGCGCTTGCGCAAACCGCTTGACCTGTACCTCCGGCATCTCGAAGCGCTCGGCTCGCCCTTCGGTCCCGGCTCGGTCGAGGCGCTGCTCAATCTCCAGGACAGTTTCGCGGTGGGTCCCGCACGAATCGCGCAACTGCTGAATGCGCCCCTGACCGATGTCGAGTCGGTTCTCAAGGACGGGCGATTTATCAAGCTCTCCCTTGGTGACGAGGAAGGCTTCACTACCGCGGCCAAATGGAATGAGCTGAAGGAATTCGTCCAGCAGGGGCTTATCGCGCACCATCGCGACGAACCGCTCGAATCCGGGCTCGAGATGGAGGCGATGCGCGCGCGGCTACCCTACAAAGTGGCGCCGCGCGCGTTTCGCGCTTTGATCGACCGCCTCGGGCGCGAGACCGAGATCGTGCGCGAGGAAAGCATCCTGCGCCTGCGCTCACACAAAGTAAGGCTCGGAGGCGATGTAGGCGTGCTCGGCGCACGGATCGGACAGGTACTGAAGGATGCAAGATTGCAGCCGCCGGAACTGAAACAACTGGCGGAGATGCTCGAGCTCGGGCCCGCCGAGCTTCCCCACCTGCGCACTCTGCTGGCCGCGATGGAGCGCGAGGGCCAAGTTGTAAAAGTGGCAACCGATTTGTACTTCGAGCGCTCCGCCTTCGAATCGGCGAAAAGCCGGCTGCTCGAACGCCTCGGGTCCGGCGGTGAGATCACGGCAGCGACCTACCGCGATATGCTGAACGCTTCGCGCAAGTTCGCGATTGCGCTGCTCGACTACTTCGACCATTCCGGCGTTACCACCCGCGTCGGCGACGCCCGCAGGCTGCGCGCGCGTCAATAGTCTAATCGTTGAGCGCGGATGCGGCTGGGCGCTAGACTTGGCTGCGGAACAATTGTGGCTTCCGACAAGGACAATAATCTCTCGCGCGGCGACCTGATTCGGCTCACCGCGCGATGCAAGGCGGCGGGTTGAGCCGGCAAGCTCGGTCCGGCGGACCTCGAGTCTGTTCTCTCGCGCCTTGATCTCGGGACCCATCCCGACCTGCTCGTCGGTATCGCTACCGGCGACGACGCCGGAGTGTTCCGTCTGAGCGACGACCTGGCGATCGTGAACACAGTGGATTTCTTCACACCCGTCGTCGACGACCCGTTCACTTACGGCCAAATCTCGGCGGCCAACGCGCTCTCCGACGTCTACGCGATGGGCGGAAGACCCACTACCGCGCTCAATATCGTGTGCTGGCCGCAGTCGGGGATGCCAGGCGAGATGCTGGTCGAGATTCTGCGCGGTGGCACCGAAAAGGCGCGCGAGGCCGGCTGCCTAATCGTCGGCGGGCATAGCGTGGCCGACGAGGAAGTGAAGTATGGGATGGCGGTGACCGGGGTGATCGATCCTAGGCGGATTATCCGCAACGTCGGCGCGAAGCCGGGCGATGCCCTGCTGCTGAGCAAGCCGCTCGGCACTGGGATTTTGATGACCGCGTTCAAGCGCGACCGTCTTCCGACCGAGCATTACGGCGCCGCCGTGCGCTGGATGAGCGAGCTTAACGCGGCTACCTCGCGGGCGATGCTCGCTTACGATGTTCATGCCGCGACCGATATCACAGGCTACGGTCTGGCGGGCCACGGCTTCAAGATGGCAAACGGCAGCGAGGTGACGCTGCGGATCGAGGAGTCGGACCTGCCGGTCCTGCCAGGGGCACTCGAGCTATGCGCGGCGGGTATGATTCCCGGAGGCGGCAAGCGCAACCGCGAATTCTTCGGCCCTCATGTGAAGATTGCCGAGGAAATCGCCGACGAAATGGGCGAGATAGTTTTCGACCCGCAGACCTCGGGCGGCCTGCTCATCGCGCTGCCTGAGCGCGACGCGATCGCTCTGCTCGCCGACCTCCAGCGTGCGGGCAATACGGACGCGGAGATTATCGGGAGCGTTGTCGGACCCGGCCAATTCGCGATCGAAGTCGTCTGATCAAGGGTCTGCGAGTTGACGCTTGCCGGGGCGATTCGCCCGTGATCAGCGCTACTTCTTGCCGCCGGCACGGCGCCGCTGAGCAGCGGGCCTTGCGGGACGCGTTCCACCAGTGACGGCAGCCGCAGGCTGCTCTTCGCTCTCGGCCCTGGCCGGAGCGGCGACACCGCGCTTTTCCAGCGACGCCTTGAGCGCCTGCATCAGGTCGATCACCTGGCCGCGGCGCGGTTCTACCGCGACCTCGCTGACCTGCTGGCCGGCAACCTTTTGCTGCGCCGCCTCGATCACGCGTTCACGGTAGCTGTCGCGATACTTGGTAGCGTCGAACTTCTTCTGGGTGAGTTCGTCGATCAACCGAGTGGCCAGCGTCAGTTCGGTGTCCTTTACCGGTTCGGCCGTGGCACGGTCAACTTCGTCGGCTGCGCGTACTTCGTCGGCATAGTAAATCGTATGGAGCATCAGGCCCTTTGCATACGGCCGGATCATCACGAGATGCTCCTTGCCGCGCATCGTGAAACGGCCCAGCGCGACACGCCCGCTTTGCGCCATCGCATCGGCCAGCAGCCGATAGGCTTTCGCCGCGCCGGCCTCGCTTCCCAGGTAGTACGATTCCTCGAAGTAGACCGGATCGATCTCGCTCAGCGGGATAAACTCGGTGATATCGATCACGTGATCGTCGTGTGCCTCGAGTTGCTTAAGTTCCTCGTCGGTAAAAGTGACGTACCGCCCCTTCTCGACCTCGTATCCGCGGACCAGTTCGCTGCGATCGATGACCGCGTCGTCGACCGGGCAATAGATCTTCTGCTGGATGCGGCTCAGGTCCTTCGCGTGCAAAAGGTTGAAGCTGACCGACTTGGACCGGGTCGCGGAAAACAATTTCACCGGAATCGAAACCAGCCCGAAGGAAATGTTGCCGTTGGCGATAGGTCGTGATGCCATAGGAGAGGCGCCTCCATGTCGAACAATCGTGCCCATTTCCATGGGGTGGAAACAAGCCGTAGTTTGAGGCGAAAATAAGGCAAAACAATTGGCGCTTGAAAAGTACCGCGAGAAGCGTAGTGCCGAGAGGACACCTGAACCTTTCGGGAGCACGCCGCGCGGGCCGGTCTTGCGCAGCGGCGGAATGTTCGTCGTGCAAAAGCATGCCGCTCGCCGGCTGCATTACGACTTCCGCCTCGAGATGGAGTCCGTCCTGCGCTCCTGGGCAATCCCGAAAGGGCCATCCCTGAATCCTGGCGACAAGCGGCTAGCGGTAATGGTCGAGGACCATCCGCTTGAGTACGGGGACTTCGAGGGACTGATACCGGAGGGCAACTACGGCGCAGGAGCCGTGATCGTTTGGGACCGCGGCGAGTACCGCGTGATCGATCCGCCCGGCGCCGACGCGGCGGAATGCGTGCGCGCTGGCAAACTCGATATCGAGATGCACGGTTTCAAGCTGCGCGGCGCGTTCACACTGGTACGGATGAACGGCGGCAGTAAAGGCCGAGCGCCCGAGGAAAAGGAACAGTGGCTGCTGATCAAGAAGCGCGACGATTTCGTCTCTGACGCCGACCTCACCGCAGCGCATCCGCGATCGGTACTGTCCGGGTTGACCATCGAGGAGTTGCGCGAAGCCTCGGATGGGAACACGGCGCTCGTGCACGATCTCGAAAAGGCGGACGCCCCGCCGGCTAAGATCGCCCTTGAACCCAAATCGTTCCCGCTGAATCTCGCCCGCCTGCGCGAGCATTCCTTTGACGGCGAGGACTGGCTGTTTGAGCTCAAATACGACGGCGTGCGCGCGCTCGCGCTTCGCAACGGCGCTCAGGTTCGGCTGTTCGGACGCAACGGGCGTGAAATCACGCAACGTTACCCCGAGGTGGCACTCGCTCTTACCGCCCTGCCCTTCGACCGTTTCGCGCTCGACGGCGAGATCGTCGTGCCCGACGAAAACGGCCGCCCCAGTTTCCAGATGCTCCAGCGGCGAATTAACGTCGCCGACCCGCGTGAAATCGCGCGCCTGAGCCTCGCGCTGCCTGTAAATTATTGGGTCTTCGATCTGCTCGCGTTCGGCGGCTTCGATCTCCGTCCGCTGCCGCTCGAAACGCGCAAGAGATTTTTGGCGCGGCTGATCAGAGGCGAGGGTCCGGTCCGGTACTGCGACCACGTCGTGGCGCGCGGAAGGGATTTTTTCGCGGCCACCGCCGAAGCCGGCCTCGAGGGCATTGTCGCCAAGCGCCGGCAGTCTCCTTACCGTGGAACGCGCAGCGATGACTGGATCAAGATCAAATGCCCCCAAGCGAGGCCTTTTGTGATCGGCGGATGGACCAAGCCCGCGGGTTCGCGGACGCATTTCGGCGCAATCCTGGTTGGCGCCTACGAAGCGTCCGGCGACTTGCGCTTTGTCTCGCGCGTCGGCACCGGCTTTGACGAGTCGAGCCTGCGCGATCTGCACGCCCTGATGAAGTCACGCGAGCGTGCGGACTCGCCGTTTCGCCAGTCTCGACCAGGCGAACTATCCCCGCCGCGCGGGTCGCAATTCTGCGCGCCCGAACTCGTCTGTACAGTGCAGTTCATCGAATGGACCGACGACGGCGGCCTGCGCCATCCAAGCTTCAAAGGGCTGGCCAAGGGCGTCGGACCGCGGGAATGCACCTACGAGGGACCAGTAGCCGCCGGCCTTGCAGAACAATCCTCGAACGGCGCGTCCGCGATTGCGTCGCGCGCTTCGGCGATGCTGCCGAAGTCAAACGGGCAGCCGCGTGCAGCCGAGCGCAGCTTCGTGCCGACCAATCCGGAGAAGGTATTCTGGCCCGAGGAAGGCTATACCAAGGGCGACCTGCTTCGTTATTACACGCTGATCGCACCCTGGATGCTGCCCTATCTGAAGGATCGGCCCGTCGTGCTGACGCGCTATCCCGACGGCA
>DASPQS010000092.1:0-2133 GCA_035624865.1 Binataceae bacterium (SeqCode)
TGCTGAACAACTGGGAGCTCGACCGGGTCCGCCCCGCCGACCAGGCCGCGCTCGAAGCCTTCGTCCGCCGCGGCGGTGGATTGCTCGTCATCGGCGGCGAGAAAAATCTGCTGGCTGAAGCGATGAAGCCCTCCGATCCTCTGGATCAAGCGCTGCCCGCGCGCCTGGTTCCCCGCTCGGCCGACGGCCGCGCCGTGGTGCTGGTGCTCGACCGCAGCACCTCCATGCTCGGCCGCAAAATCGAGCTCACGCGCCAGGCTGCCGCCAACGTCGTCTCGAATCTTCGCCCCACCGATCAGGTCGGCGTTCTGGCCTTCGACACCATTTTCCGCTGGCAGGTGCCGATGCGCTTCGCCGACGATCCGGTGGCCATCAACGCGCAAATCTCGCGCATCAATCCCAACGGCGGCACGCGCATCGCGCCCGCGCTCGGCGAAGGCTACCGCGCCATCCTCGAAACCAACGCGTTTTATAAACACATTCTCTTGCTCACCGACGGCCTTTCCGACGAAGGCAACTCGCTTGCGCTCGCGCGAGAAGCGCAGAACATGTCGATCACGATCTCGACGGTCGGCCTCGGCGCCGATGTCAACCGCGCCTATCTTTCGCGCCTCGCCGCTTTCGCCGGCGGCAAATCGTATTTTTTGAATGAACCCGCCGGGTTGGAGCAAATCGTCCTGGGCGACATCAAAGAGTACACGGGCATGACGGCCGTCGAAAAGCCGCTGGTGCCCGAAGTGCTGCACAACGCTGAAATTCTGGACGAGGTCGCCGTGGACAAAGCGCCTCCGCTCAAAGGCTATGTCCGCTTCGAAGCCAAGCCCAACGCCGAAGTCGTGCTACGGCTGGACGGCCGCGATCCTTTATATTCGCGTTGGCAGTACGGGCTAGGGCGCGCCGCGGTGTTCGCCTCCGACGCGAAAGCTCGCTGGGCCGCGGATTGGGTCGCATGGAAGGGCTTCGACAAATTCTGGATCAACGTGTTCCGCGATCTGCTCCCGCATGCGAGCCCCACCGACGCGCGCCTGGAGTACGATTCCGCGACCGGCGATCTGGTCGCGCGCTATCGCCTGGGCGCGAACGTCGCCGAGCCGCCTTCCATTCCCGAGCTGTACGTCATCGGGCCGGATCATTTTCAGCGCCCGCTTACCGCGAAGAAGACCGCGCTCGGAACCTACGATGGCCGCGTGGAAATCGGTGCGCGCGAGGGACTGTTTCGCGTCCGGCCGGTGGAGGATTCCGAAGCCTTCCCCGAAGCGGCGCTGTATCGCCCCGAAGCCGAGCTTTCCGAATACGGCTCCGATGAAGCCCTGCTCAAACAGGTCGCCGAGTTCACCGGCGGCCGTTTCCAACCTTCGCCGTCCGACGTGTTCGATTCCGGCGGGCGCACCGTGCCCGTGGTTCTCGAGTTGTGGCCGTGGCTGCTCGCGCTCGCGATCGCGCTGAATCTCACGGAACTGATCCTGCGCAAGAAAATCTGGCAAATGAAGTAAGCCCGTGGCGCGGACCGCCCGCACCAAATGAAAGCCCTGCTGAGTCGGCGATGGTGCCGACTCGTCTGAAGGGTCGAGAGGACTCTCGACCCTTCAGACTCATGTGAACGGTCCTTCGGACCTCGCGGCCCGCGCCACGGTGACTATTCAGCAGCCTGCTTCTTCCGCCGCTCGCGCTCGGCTTGTCCCGTCGGAGCAAAACGGCTCGCGAACGCTTCGATATCTTCCACCGTTCTGTGAATCGCGCCCGCTTGCCGCTGATTGTACTCGATCGTTTCGAGCTCGCTCCAGAAGGTGTCGTTGAAGCGGTTCGCCATGTTGAATAATCCCACGGCCATCGAAATCTCGACGATCTCGGTATTCGTGAACAGGCGCTTCATCTCCTGCCACAACTTCTCGTCACTCTTGGCTTTATTGAGGGTCATGGCCTCAGCCCACGCCAGCGTCGCTTTCTCGCGCTCATTGAATAGAGGGCTGTTGCGATAATCGCCCTGCATCGCCTCGAACTCTTCCGGCTTCAGTCCGAGCGCCTGGCCGAAAATTGACGTGTGCGCGGTGCAATAGGTGCACTCGTTGACCAGCGACGTCTTGATGCAGGCCAGGCTCCTGAGACGCGGATCGCTCATCGCGCCCAAATTCG
>DASPQS010000093.1:0-4533 GCA_035624865.1 Binataceae bacterium (SeqCode)
CGGCGATCGTATGGAAGGTCCTCAACGATCGAATAGCGAGGGCCGCAGCTGGCGCAGGTCGTGAACGGGTAACGAAATCTGCGCGAAGCCGGCTCGTTTATTTCCGCCGTGCAGGCCTCGCACGACGCCAAATCCGCCGCAAGCGCGGGCTTGCGCACGCCCGTAACGCAGCTTTCGAGAATCGCGAATCGGTTCTCGCCCCGCGGCGCGACCGCG
This sequence comes from Binataceae bacterium (SeqCode), assembly GCA_035624865.1. GTDB lineage: Bacteria > Desulfobacterota > Binatia > Binatales > Binataceae > JASHZA01. The sequence goes on from DASPQS010000093.1 coordinate 217, forward strand.
CTGACGTCATGGCTGCTGACCACCGCACCCGCCGGACCGTCGTCCAGCATCCGTCGCACGAATTCGTCGATTCGCTCGGCCGCACCTTCCGCTTCGATCTCCACGCCTTGCGGGCCGTTCAGCACCCATCCGGCAAGTCCCAGTTCGGACGCAAGGCGATGCACGAACGGCCGGAAGCCGACGCCCTGAACCACGCCCGCGAGCCGAATCGACCGGCGCACGACCTCCGCCCGCGCTTCCATCAGCGGTCCTCGGCGTCCACGTCTATCGCATCGATTCCCACGCCCGTGCGTCCCCGCACTTCGGCTTGCGCTCCCGCGCATCGCGGACACAGCGTCACGTGATGTCCGTACGGATACGTATGTCCGCACTCCACGCATCGAGCCACGGGCTGTTCGAGCACGATATCGACGCGCGCTCCTTCCGCACGCGTTCCCCGCGCATGAACCGAAAAGTGAAGCGCGAGGCTCTCGGAACTCAACGCCTCCGCGTCGCCAATCCATCCGCGAACCGCCACAATCCGGCCGCCTGGCGCCCGTTCGAGCGCGGCCTCGAGCAGCTGTTTTGCGATCGCCGCTTCGTGCATCGCTAAATCCCCGCCAGCCTGAGCGCCTCGATGGCCGCTTGCTCCACTGCTCGCGCGACCTCCGGGGAAAGCCCCGTTCCGTAGGCGGCGGGCCGCGCGATTGTAATCGCGACGATTTCGACCCGCTGCGCAAAATCATCGGGATTGAGCGTCATGGCGAGATCGATCGCCTGCCGTACACCCATCCCGTGGGAAGACAACAAGCGCGATCTGCCCGCGCCGGCGCCGGAACGCAGATGCACGATCCGCCCCGGCTCTCCGCCGTCCACCATCGCGTCGATCAGCACGACCGGGCTCGCTCCATCCGTCAGCAGCGGCACCAGCGCGCTCGGTTCCGCAATTTCCATCACCTCCACCCCGTCAGCGGACGGCATCTCGCAAAGACGCCGCACCACCGCGATTCCGGCGCCGTCGTCCCCCGCCATCGCCTGTCCGATCCCTATGATACGGGCCGCCAACTCAATCCTGCTCCATCGTCAAATCGAGAAAGTGCGTCGCACACGAGATGCAAGGGTCATAGTTGCGGATCGCGTGTTCGGCCATCGCGGTGGCCTCCCGATGGGCCGCCGCAACCATCCGCGGCGCCAGCGCGAACAGGTCTTCCTCGATCGTTTTCTGATTCTGCGAGGTCGGCGGAACGATCTTCGCGTCCCGTATCAGCCCGTCACCGTCAAGGCTATAGCGATGATACAGCAGGCCGCGCGGCGCCTCCGTACAGCCGTAACCGATTCCCGCGCGCGCTCTCGTCTCGACGCACGATTCGGCCGGCGGTTCGTACTGCCGGATTATCCGGATCGCCTCCTCCAGCGCATGGATCACTTCGACCGCGCGCACCAGGATGCTCTTGTACGGGTTGAGGCACGGCACCGGTATTCGCGCCCGCCGCGCCGCCTCCCTGGCGCCGTCCGACAGCAAATCGAAATTCAGGCTGAATCGCGACATCGGACCGCACAGGTACGATCCCCGTCCCTTGACCATCGAATGCAGCGCGTTCGAATGGGGCACCTGCGCTTCCGCGAACGCCGCGTCGTACTCCCGCACGTCGAGGTCGAGCCCCTTGTTCGAGACGATTCGCCTCCCCATGAACGGATATTCGCGCTCGCCCCGAATCGCGACCAGTTCGTAGTCGCGCGAGAACTCGGGGAACTCGAACGTCGCCATCCAGTCCGCCGCAATCAGCGCGTCATCGCGCGCCGCCGTGAGTTCCGGGATCAGCGCGTCGAGTTCGCCGCGGCCGGGCGCGCGATAAAATCCCCCCACGCGAACGTTGATCGGATGCACCTCGCGACCGCCGACCGCGCGCACGAGCGCGTTGCCCGCCTTCTTGATCCGCAGCCCGCGCGCAACCATCTCCCGATGGTCCCGCGCCATCGTGGTCGCATCGGGATAGTGCAGGAAATCCGGCGCGTGCAGCAGGAACATGTGCAGCGCGTGACTCTCGATCCACTCTCCGCAGTAGAGCAGCGTTCGCAGCGCGCGCAACCCGCCCTCGACCTCGACCCCGATCGCATCCTCCATCGCGGCGCACGCGCTCATCTGGTATGCGACCGGACAAATCCCGCAGATCCGCGCGGTCAGGTCGGGCGCCTCCAGGTACGAACGCCCGCGCAAAAACGCCTCGAAGAACCGCGGCGGTTCGAAAATCCGCAACTCGACGTCGCGCACCGCGCCGCCCTTGAACCGGATCCGCAGCGCGCCCTCGCCCTCGACCCGCGCGATATAATCAACCTTGATCGTCTTCATACGTCTTCGCCGCGGCCGCGAACGGTTCCGCCGCCGCGTTGAAGGTGCGCAACACCCGCACGATCTCGCCCCGCGTCGCTCCCCCGCGCGTCCATTCGGCCATCAGCGACGCCGCGTTCGGCGCGTCGCTCGGCCCGTAGCATCCGTAGCATCCGCGCGCGTACGCCGGACAGATCGCACCGCATCCCGCATGGGTAATCGGCCCCAGGCACGGCACTCCGCGCGCCACCATCACGCAGACCGTGCCGCGCAGCTTGCATTCGACGCACACCGGATGCGCCGAAATCGCGGGAAGGCGCCCGTCGATCAGCGCGCTCACCACTTCCAGCAATTGCGCCTTGTTGATCGGGCATCCCCTCAATTCGAAGTCGACCCGCACGTGCGTCGCGATCGGGGTCGATCGCTCGAGCGTCGAGATATATTCCGGCGTCGCATACACGATCGACGCGAACTCTTTCGTATTCCCGAAGTTGCGCAGCGCCTGGATTCCGCCCGCCGTCGCGCACGCCCCAATCGTGACCAGATACCGCGACGCCCGCCGCACCTCCTGGATCCGCTGCGCATCATGCGCCGTCGTGATCGACCCTTCCACCAGCGACAGGTCGTACGGCCCCTTCATCCGCGCGCTGCTCGCCTCGGCGAAATTCGCGACTTGAACCTCCTCGGCGATCGCGAGCAGTTCGTCCTCGCAATCCAGCAGGCTCAGCTGGCAGCCGTCACAAGAGGCGAATTTCCATACCGCGAGTTTCGGTCTTGGCCTGTGCGCGCGCCGTGCCATTTCAGATCTCCCTTTTCCCGAGGATCGGCTCGATCCGCGGCAACGCCAGCACCGGCCCGTCCTTGCAGATGAACGAAGGTCCGAACTGGCAATGCCCGCACATGCCGACCGCGCACTTCATGTTGCGTTCCATCGAAAGATAGATATCCTCTGCCGCCACGCCGCGCTCCGCGAGCGCCCGCGCCGCCGCCCGCATCATCACCTCCGGCCCGCACACCATCGCGATCGTCCGCGCCGGCTCGAACGCGCACGTATCCAGCAGATCGGTCAGCACCCCGACCCGCCCGCGCCACTCGCCCGCCGCCCGATCGACGATCACGTGAACCTCGATCGCGCCCTCGAGCGCCCAGCGCTCGAGTTCGCGCCGGTAGATCATCTCGCTCGACGACCGCGCGCCGTAGAGCAGCACCAGCCTCTCTTCGGCGCGCCGCTCGCGCAAAAACCGGTAGATTACCGGGCGCAGCGGCGCGAGCCCGATCCCGCCGGCCAGCAGGATCGTCGTCCCCCCGCGAGCCGCCTCGACCGGCCATCCCTGCCCGAACGGGCCGCGCACTCCCACCACCGCCCCCCGCTTCATCGCGGCGAGCGGCCGGGTGACGCTGCCGACCGCGCGCACCGTATGAGTCAGCAATCCGCCTTCGCCCGCATCCCCGCTGATCGATATCGCCGCCTCGCCGGCGCCGAACACGTACAGCATGTTGAACTGGCCGGGCGCAAACGGCCGCGCCTGCGGGTCCGCGATCACGATCGACACCGTGTCATGGCTCTCGCGGATCACGCGGCGCACCTCGAGCATCCGCGGCATCATCGGGTCAACGGCCGGAGCGGCAGCCGCTGGGGCGGCTGCCGCTCCGGCCGCCGAGACGGCTTCCTCTATACGCAATCCCATCTTCCCCTTACGATTCCGCCCGGTATACGTCGAGCAGTTGCAGGTGAACGCGTTCGAGGTTGCGATCGATCTCGCGCAAAAACCGCTTGAGCAGTTCGTAGCCGAGGTCGTGATCCGCCTCGCACTTGGCCCGGAGGCAGTCGCCCTGGAACGTAATCGCCCGCACCGGCTCGACCGCGCGCGCGTCGAACCGCCACCGGTACGGCGGAAACAGCCACGTCCATCCGAACACCTGCCCGGCCTCGACCGTCGCGATCTGCGTGCTGCCGCGCCCCGGCACATGGACTTCGATCGCCACCCGCCCCTCGCGCAGCATATAGG
>DASPQS010000094.1:0-16026 GCA_035624865.1 Binataceae bacterium (SeqCode)
GCAGGTAGCGCACCTCCTCGAAGCATCCCCAGTAGCGTCCGTAGAACACGCCCGCCTTTTGCAGGTTGATGGTGCCGGCGACCAATTCCTTGCCGCGGTAGGCGGCGACGAAGCAAAGGTGGCGCTTGAAATTATCGCGCATCAGATTGAAGAACTCGCGCGTCAGGTACTGGCGGCCCCAGTAGAGCTTCTCGATGGTCGAGAGGTAGATCTTGAACATCGGACCGAACATCGCGTCGGAAATTTCCTCGCCCGCATGCGCGCGGATCTCGATCCCTTGCGCGCCGAGCGCGGCGCGTTCGTGCCGGACCGCATAGCGGCGCTTGCTCTTCAATTGGCCGAGATAATCGTCGAAGGTCTGAAAGCCGGCGTTTTGCCAGTGGTACTGGTAGCCGAGCCGTTCGAGAAAGCCGAGTTCCTTGAGCGCGGCGGCCTCGTCCTCGGAGCAGAAATTGACGTGAACCGAGGAGAGCCCATTGTCGGAACATAGCTGGACCAGTGCGCGCGCGAGCACTTGCACCATCGTGCGGCGATCGATCCCCGGCGCGACGAGGAAGCGGCGCCCGGTATGCGGAGTGAAAGGCACGCCGGCCAGCAACTTCGGGAAGTAGCGGATCCCGGCGCGTTCGGCCGCGTCGGCCCAGCCATGATCGAAGACGAACTCGCCCTGGCTGTGGGTTTTGAGGTAGAGCGGGCAGGCGGCGGCGAGCCGTCCGCCCGGAGCGGTCCGCACCACCAGATGATAGGGAGCCCAGCCGGTCTTGCGCGCGGCGCTGCCCGACTCCTCCATCGCGCACAGCCAATCCCAATCGAGGAAGGGCGAATCCTGCAGGTCGAGCAGAGCATTCCAGTCGTCGCGCGGGATATCGCGAATGCGCTCGACGACCGCAAGCTCGGCGCGGTTCGAATTTTCGTTCTTTGCCACTCGTGCCTCTGTCTTGAGCTTAATCGCGATGCGATGAGGTGCAAAGCTTCCGCGGCCTTGTGCTTCCATGGTGGATTCACAATTGTGATTCTCGGCGCATATTCTGGTAGACTGGATGTGGAGGGTTGGCCGCGTTGGCAATGTTTGCGACGATGGCGAAGGATTATGAGCGTAATCGCGTCCGCGCGCGCAGCCGCGACAGCGGCGCCGGCGGCAATGACAATCGCGACGGCGGAATCGTCACGGAGCGGCGCACCAAGGAACAGACCAAGACCAAGAAACCCCCGCTCTACAAATGCATTTTGCTCAACGACGATTACACCCCGATGGAATTTGTGGTTGAGATTCTGAAGCAGATTTTTTACAAGCAGCACGCCGAAGCCACCCGTATCATGTTGCACGTGCATCAGAACGGCATGGGCGTCGCGGGCGTTTATCCGTACGAAATTGCCGAGACCAAGGTGCGCACGGTCGAGGAACTGGCGCGCGAGAGCCAGTATCCGCTCAAGTGCGTGCTCGAGAAGGAGTGAATTCTTGCCGTCTTCGGGCGTGATGATTAGCCGCGAACTGCAGATTACGCTGCAGCTCGCGATGACCGAGGCGCTCAATCGCCGTCACGAATACGTCTGCCTCGAGCATCTGCTGTACGCGATGCTGCACGACGTGACGACCAGCAACATACTGCAACATTGCGGCGCCGACCTGGAAGCGCTGCGTAAGAAGCTCCAGCAGTTCCTCGATCGCGAGATTCCGCCGCTGCCCAAAGGCGGCTCCTCCCAGCCGCATTACGCCAACGGTGTTCAGCGGGCCCTGCAACGCGCCGCGCTGCATGCGCAGTCGGCAGGCCGTTCGGAGATCAACGGCTCGCAGGTGCTGGTCGCGATGTTTCACGAGAGCGAGTCGCACGCCGTCTTCCTGTTGCAGGAGCAGGGCGTCACCCGTTTCGACGTGATCAACTTCATCTCACACGGCGTCTCGAAGAATGGCGCCGACGAGGATCGCGAGCTCCACGGCGCGGGCGACGATCACGAAGGCGAGGGCGAGAACGAGGCGGAAGGTGATGGCGACGGCGAGGGCGAGGAAAGCACGCCCAAGCTATCGCCGGCCAAGGCGCTCAAGACCTACGCGGTCAATCTGACCGAGCGCGCCGCGAAAGGGAAAATCGATCCGCTCATCGGGCGCAGGAACGAGATCGAACGCGCGATTCATATCCTGCTGCGGCGGCGCAAGAACAACCCAGTGTTCGTCGGCGAAGCGGGCGTCGGCAAGACGGCGCTGGCCGAGGGGCTGGCGCTGGCGGTTCATGAGGGCCGGGTGCCGGCCGCTCTCAAGGACGTCGAGATTTTCGCGCTCGACATGGGCGCTCTGCTGGCGGGCACGCGTTTTCGCGGCGACTTCGAGCAGCGGTTGAAGGCCGTGATCAAGGCGGCGACCGGCAATCCGCGGATTGTCCTGTTCATCGACGAGATTCACACGATCGTCGGCGCCGGTTCTGCGTCCGGATCGACCATGGATGCGTCAAACCTGCTCAAGCCGGCGTTGGCGTCGGGCGAACTGCGCTGCATCGGGTCCACCACCTACCAGGAGTACAAGCGATCGTTCGATCGCGACAAGGCGCTGGCGCGGCGTTTCCAGCGGATTGACGTGTCCGAGCCGACTCGCGATGAGGCCGTGCAGATCCTCAACGGGCTCAAGGGTTACTACGAGAAGCATCACAAGGTTCGCTATACGTCGGCGGCGATCCGCGCGGCGGTGGAACTGTCAGCGCGCTATATCAACGACCGTTATCTGCCCGACAAGGCGATCGACGTGATGGACGAGGCCGGCGTCGCGGCGCATCTGCGGGCCAAGGATGGCGAGACGGTGACGGTCGGGGCGCGCGACTCCGAACGCACGGTCGCGCGGATGGCGAAGATTCCTGAGCGATCGGTCTCCTCGTCGGATCGTTCGCGGCTGCAAAACCTCGAACCCGAGTTGAAGCAGGTAGTTTACGGCCAGGACACCGCGATCGAAGCGGTATGCCGTGCGATCAAGCTCGCCCGATCGGGGCTGGCTCATCCCGACCGGCCCGTCGGCGCCTTTTTGTTCGCGGGTCCGACCGGGGTGGGCAAGACGGAGGTGGCGCGGCAACTCGCCAAGGTGATGGGCGTCGAGTTCATCCGCTTCGACATGTCGGAGTACATGGAGCGGCATACGGTCTCGCGGCTGATTGGCGCGCCGCCGGGTTACGTCGGCTTCGACCAGGGCGGACTGCTCACCGACGCGGTCAACAAAACGCCGCATTGCGTGCTGCTGCTGGACGAGATCGAGAAGGCCCATCCCGACCTGTTCAACATCCTGCTCCAGGTGATGGACCATGCGACGCTGACCGACAACAACGGACGCAAGGCCGACTTTCGCAACGTGATTATCGTGATGACCACCAACGCGGGCGCGCAGGAGCTGGCGCGCGCGATGATCGGCTTCGGCGCCAGTGTCGCCACCGGTTCGCCCAAGGCGGTGATCGACCGGATGTTCTCGCCGGAATTCCGCAACCGGTTGTCAGCGATAATCGAGTTTGCACCGCTAAGCCCGGTGGTGATCGAACAGGTCGTCGACAAGTTCCTCGGCGAATTGCAGGAGCGGCTCAACGCCAACAAGGTCCGTCTCGAAGTTTCGCCGTCGGCGAAAAAGTGGCTCGCCGATCACGGCTACGACACGCGCTTCGGCGCGCGCCCGCTGGGCCGGCTGATCGAGAATGAGATTGCGCGCGTGCTCGCCGACGAAGTGCTGTTCGGCCGGCTGGCCAAGGGCGGCAAGGTCAACGTCGACCTGGCCGCCGACAAGCTGACCTTCGCCTACAGCGAGGCGCCGGCCGCGATCGCACCCGCCGCGCCAGTCCAGTAGGGCTGCCTCCCGTCCCTGCCTGGCTGCCGGATCAATTCAAACTGAGCTGATGAATATGGCGCAGTTCATCAGTCCATAATATTCCAATCAACCTGCCGTAATCGACCGCCATTAAAGTCCGCCGGTCATTCGGTCCGGCACAGATACCAAGCGCGTTCGCAACGGAGTTTCGAGGTGCTTGGCGCTCAGAATTAGTTTCGTCGGGCCCAACCAAGAGGACTCGATATGGCGGCGGCATCCACGAACATCGCGGTAGAGTCGAAACTGGCGCGAGGCCCGGGCAAGGTCGGAACCGCAATCTTTGGCGTGGTTCTGGTGATCGGGCTTCTGTATGCAGTGACGCACTTGGTTGCCGATCTGTCGACCGTGCACAGCGCTTCAATTTTTCCTTTTGTGATGTTGGGACTGGCGCTGACAGTGGCGCTCGGTTTCGAATTCGTGAACGGCTTCCACGATACCGCGAATGCGGTGGCGACAGTCATTTATACGCATTCGATGGAGCCGCATATCGCGGTCGCCTGGTCCGGAATGTTCAACTTCCTCGGGGTGCTGGTATCGAGCGGCGCAGTCGCATTCGCGATCGTCTCGCTGCTGCCGGTTGAGCTGATCTTGCAGGTGGGAAGCGGCGCCGGTTTCGCGATGGTGTACGCGTTGCTGGTCGCGGCGATGATTTGGAATGTGGGGACGTGGTACTTTGGGCTGCCAGCCTCAAGCTCGCACACATTGATCGGTTCGATCATCGGAGTCGGCATCGCCAATCAGCTTATGGCGGTGCGCACGGGCACGAGCGGCGTTGATTGGGGACAGGCCGAGAACGTCGGCAAAACGCTGCTGGCATCGCCGGTGTTCGGTTTCGCCCTGGCGGGTGCGCTACTGCTAGTCACGAAGTTCTTTATCAGGGATAAACGACTCTACGAGGCTCCGCACGGAACGGAACCGCCGCCGTTCTGGATTCGCTGTTTGTTAATACTGACCTGCACGGGCGTCAGCTTCGCGCACGGCTCGAACGACGGACAAAAGGGGATGGGGCTGATAATGCTGATTCTAATCGGCATTGTACCCACCGCGTACGCGTTGAATCATGCGATACCGGCCCGCGATACGGCCGATTTCCTGGCGGTTTCTCAACAAGCGGTCACCACCATTGACAAGTACGTCGATAAGTCGGCGGTCACCTCCGACCCGCAGGCCGACTTAGAAGATTTCATCCGCGATCATAAATTCACGCCAACCACTATGTTGGCGTTGCGCCAGGTACTCAACGACACCGGCAACAACATCGCCATGTACAGGCAGCTCGCGAAAGTTCCTCCCGCGCGAGTAAGCAATTTCAGGAACGATATGTATCTGGTGAGCGAGGCTTTCCGCGTGATGAAGAAGACCGGCAAGCCTGCGCTGGCCGCCGCCGACTGGGCGGTGTTGGACAACTACAAGAAGCATATCGACAAGGCCACCAAGTTTATTCCGTCGTGGGTGAAGGTGGCGGTTGCACTTGCGCTGGGGCTCGGCACGATGGTGGGCTGGAAACGCATCGTGGTCACCGTCGGCGAGAAGATCGGCAAGGACCATCTAACCTACGGGCAGGGCGGGGCGGCGGAAATAACCGCGGCGGCGACGATCGGGGCGGCTGACTATCTGGGTCTTCCGGTCAGTACCACGCACGTGCTCTCATCCGGAATCGCCGGTACGATGGCCGCGAACCAGTCGGGCCTCCAGTTCGCAACCGTACGTAATATTGCGCTGGCGTGGGTGCTGACCTTGCCTGCTTCGATCGTATTGGCCGCGTTTCTCTTTTGGCTCTTTCGTAGCTGGTTCTAAGATCGCCAGCAGGAGGTCAAACCATGGCTTTCCCATTCCGGCGGATCCTGAGCCCGGTGGCCTTCGACGACAACTCGATGGTCGCGATGGACCTCGCGGCGGAACTTGCGCGGCAGAATGACGGTATCGTCTTCCTTCTCTACGTTGTGCCGATGAGCGACCCCCCCATGGGCGGTCCGGCTTATGTGGAATTGTATAAGGACCAGGCAAAAATAGATCACGAGAAGCTCGAGGCGCTCGCCAGCAGACGGTTGCACGGCGTCAAGTATGAAGTCATGACCGAAACCGGCGATCCCGCAACCGTCATTCTTAGAACCGAACGCGCCGTCGCCGCAGATGTGGTCGTGATGGCGACGCATGCTCGAAAGGGCTTTGCGCACGTCTTTCTGGGCAGCACCGTCGAGGCCGTTCTCAGAGCGACGAACTGCCCGGTGCTCGCGATTCGTCATAGTGAACCCAACAATGCTGTCGTGGGCCGATGGATGTCTGTCAGCCCGGAAACAGCGACGCCCGATGAGAAGCTTTCGTCAGTCGAAGAACGCATGCATCGCGGGGGCTTTCGAACGATGCCGGTGCTTGCGGCAGGTCGTCTCGTCGGGATGATCACGGACCGCGAGTTGCACAAGTTTAAGGGTGAGCTGGAGCGGGTCGAGGTTAAGGACGCGATGATTGAGCCGGTCACCGTTACTCCCGCAACCAGCACACACGAAGCCGCGCGCATCCTGCGCGAGCGAATGATCACTGCACTTGCGGTGGTCGAGGACGATCAACTCGCCGGCATGATTTCCGCTGACGATATGCTCGGTGTGTTTACGGCCGAGTGAAGCGCCCCGCGGCCGACAACGAACAGAACCACCAATTTGATGCTCGAACCCTGCCCTCACGCGCAGGCGGTCAATCGCGGTCAAAATTCGATAGGCGCAAGTGGCTGCGGGCTAGGCTCGCTGTGACACCGACGCTTGGGGCAAGACGTCGCTGCGGCGGATTATAGTGTCGCGCAGCCAGTGAACGTCGTCGCGCTCGGGATAGTCGATAGTGTAGTGGAGTCCCCGCGATTCCTTGCGCGCGATCGCGCAGCGCACGACCAGCTCGGCCACCGTGACCAGATTGCGGACTTCGATGAGGTCCGAATCGATTAGATGGTCCCAGTAGTAGCTGTGGATCTCCTCCTTCAGTAGCTGGATGCGCCGGAGGGCGCGGTCCAGCCGCCGATCGCTGCGCACGATCCCGACGTAGTTCCACATCAGGCGGCGGATTTCGTCCCAGCTCTGCGTAATCAGTACGCGCTGTTCGCTCTTGATAGCGCGACCGGGATCCCATGGCGGAAACTCCGGGGGCGCGGCGGTATCTCCGCGCACCTGGTCGCGCGCGGCGCTGAACGCCCGCCGTCCCATCACGGCCGCTTCGAGCAGCGAGTTCGAGGCGAGCCGGTTGGCTCCATGCAGCCCCGTCATTGCGGTCTCGCCGGCGGCGTAGAGCCGCGGTATGGACGTCCGCCCCATCAGGTCGGTGATTACGCCGCCGCACATATAATGCGCGGCGGGAACGATCGGAATTGGCTCTGCGCCGAGGTCGAAACCAAAGCTCAGGCATCGCTTGTAGATATTCGGGAAACGGTTGCGGACGTATTCGGCCTTGCGATGGCTGATATCGAGGTAAACGCAGTCCAATCCGAGCCGTTTCATCTCGGAGTCGATGGCGCGCGCAACGACGTCCCTTGGGGCCAATTCCGCGTCGGGATGGTAATGCTTCATGAAGGGCGTGCCGTCAGGCAGGCGCAGGATTGCGCCCTCGCCGCGCAAGGCCTCAGAGATTAGGAAGGACTTGGCGGCCGGATGGTACAGGCAGGTCGGATGGAACTGGTAGAATTCCATGTTGGCGATGGGTGCGCCGGCCCGGTACGCCATCGCGACGCCGTCGCCCGAGGCGATGTCCGGGTTGGTGGTGTAAAGATAAACCTTGCCGGCGCCGCCCGTGGCGAGCAGCGTGGTGCGGGCGAGAATTCTCCGCACCGCCATCGTGGATTTCTCGAGTGCGTAGACCCCCCAGCAGCCGCCGGACCGCCCGTCGCTCGTCCGCTCGATCAGCAAGTTAATCGCGACGTGATTCTCGAGCACCTTGATGTTGGGTCGCGCCTGGGCCGCCTCGCCCAGCGCTCGCATGATCTCGCGTCCGGTGAGGTCCTGGGCGTGGAGCACGCGGCGATGGGTGTGGCCACCCTCGCGCCCGAGGTCGTATTCGTCCTCGCCGCCCTCTTCGACGCGAGTGAAGCGAGTGCCAAGAGCGATCAACTCGCGGACCGCGTCGGGCCCGTCGCGGACGATGGCCTCGACCGCAGAGCGGTTGCACAGGCCGGCGCCCGCGCGCAGGGTGTCGCCCACGTGCGATTCAAACGAGTCGCTGACGCTCCAGACGCTGGCGATTCCACCTTGGGCGTAAGCGGTATTGGCCTCGTCGCTTGCCGCTTTTGTCAGCACGGTCACGCTGCCGGCCTCGGATGCCTTGATCGCGAACAGAAGTCCGGCGATGCCGCCACCGACTACGAGAAAATCGCTGCTGAGCGGGTTCATGAGCAACCGTGTGCCGACGCTATTCGACCGTTGCTCGTGGAGTCAAGGCGAGTCCGAGGCCGAAGCATGGACCTCTCCCGACGGCTGATTTGCCACCGGCCGGTGCTTGACCTATTGTCAAGGGGAAACCAGAGACGAGCATCAGGGAGCGCAGGCGGGAGAACCGTGACGCTTACGACGCCCAATATCCTTACGCTGATCAGGATCGGCACGGTCCCGCTGCTGGTCTACCTGCTGCTGTTCCCAGGCCCGGTGGCGGCCGCTATGGCCGGCGCGGTGTTTCTCGCTGCCACGGTCACGGACTTTCTCGACGGCTATATCGCTCGCAATTACGGCTCCGGTACGAATCTCGGGAAGTTTCTCGACCCGCTCGCCGACAAGCTGGTGGTCACCGCCGCGCTGATCATGCTGGCCGGGATGGGGCGGTCGCCGCATGTGCCGGCCTGGATGGTCGTAGTGCTGGTTTCGCGTGAGATCCTGGTAACCGGATTGCGCGCGGTGGCAGCCGCGGAAGGGCGCATCATCGCGGCGGAGGAACTGGGCAAGTACAAAATGGTGCTGCAATCAATCGCCATCCAGGGTCTCCTGATCCATTATACGTACTTTCACGTCGATTTCTTTGGCGCCGGGATGTTCGTGCTGTGGATCGCCCTCGTCCTTAGCGTTTGGTCGGGTGTCAGGTATTTCGTCGAGGCGCTGGGGACAAGGGGTCAGGGTTTGCCGGCACAGGTCGCCAAGCGCGCGGCTGGTTGAGACCGCGGCTCGAGTGGCTTCGCCTCGTTCGGTCGAGCTTGAATCGGCTATGGGTCGAGAGGGGATGGCGGCAATTGACAAGGGCGAGCCCGCCCGTTAGACCTCAATGCACCGTTGATCGACCCTCCGGCGAGCGGGTGTAGCTCAGTTGGTAGAGCGTGTGCTTGCCAAGCACAAGGTCGTCGGTTCGAAACCGATCACCCGCTCCATTAGATTTCCCTTGACAACTCAGGACTCCTTTCAAGAGGGTCCAGGCTCAAGGCCTCTGCTGATGGTCGCCTGTCTTCGAAATCAGGTGCGTTGACATCTCTGAACACGATTTGACGTGCAGCCGCTGTTGTCTTTGTTGGTCAAAATAAGACGCTGCGCGCTGTTGCTCATTTGTGTTTTTTTGCCGTAGAGCGCTCAACTCGACGGTTCTTAAAGCTACAGTTGGCTCAATTAGTGAAATCTGCAACTGAGATCAGATCTAAAAAAGCAGCTTCTTGTCAAGGATATGAATCAAATGCAGTGACTTTAAATAGTAGCCACTTGATGGTGGATACAGGCTATTTTTATTCGGACATACTCTAAGCATTAAATTGGAATCATTTGGAAGTTATAGATATGATTCGGCGAGCCGCGTCGGAGCGCGGCGGCGAAACATTTGCGGTTTGCGCCAAACGCCATGCAAACTCGACGCTCGCTTTTTTTATCCGTGAACTTCGCGCCGCGACACGCCCGCGGCGAAAGCCGACAACAAGACGAGCAGAGCGCTCTTCCTGACGCGCCTCCCCTGCCAGAGGTTTCTACGCACGGACAGATGGGAGAAATCTGCAAGGCGATTCCTCGGATAACGCCCCGAGAAATCGATCGTGCCGACCTGCCGCGATTGTTTCACGAGGTACCAGCGGTGGTCCTCCGCGAAGACGATCGCGTTGGCGAGTTGCTGGAATCAGTTCTTGATTGGCTCGGGCTCGATGACCGGAGCCCGACGGACTGTTTCGGCGGCAGTCTCGTGGATCTGGCGCGAAATCATCAGAAGGGCAATATGAGCGCCGGAGATATGCTCCGGTTTGTGCCGGGATTGTTTGGTCACGTTTCCCGAAAATTCGTCGTTTGTCCGAGTGGCGTCGATCGTTCTCTCAGGGCTTACCCCGATAGCTTCCACGTAGGTCATCGGCGTCTCCCGGTGCCCTACGACATCCTGCGGTCAGTATGGAACCTGACTTCCGATGTTCTTGCGAAGGCACTGCCCGAGTTCGCCGGCAACCCGGCTTACGCAACGGAAGTCGATGTCCTGAGCTATCCGACTTCTTCTTTGGATGTGACAAGACTCTTCGCTCTGCTGACGGATTCGACACTGCTCGCGGATTCCGCAAGCTTCGCAGGGTTCTGGTCGAGACTAGGTCATCGGATTGACGCGGCCAGAGATAACGCGGCTGGTGTCTTTGGCGCGAAAGTCATGAGAGACATCTTCGCCATATCGTCGTTGATACCTGGATTGAAAGGGTTCGTGACGACCTTGAACGAGCGGTTGTCGCAAGAAGGCGAAAGGTCAGTACCCAGGAATTATCGCGTGATAGGGGCGCCTCACGTTGATAACGCCAAATACATTACCGCCCTGGCCGGGCGCAGGGAGAATCTGTACACGGAGATTTTTTGGGCAGACCGTTGGATCCGGTTGCCCGTCACCTCGGACGACCTGGCAATTTTTCCTTCTGGAAAAGCGGCCACACTGAGCGATATCCCCGCGACTCGTCACAGAGTTCTGCTCTATGATCCGCCAGGCAGCGAGGCCAGTGTCCTGCGAAACGTGACGTTGAGCATATCCATCGTGGACCGTCCGTCCAATTTGGTCGAGAACACACAGCAGTTTTCGTAAATTTTCCTGGCATGTCGCCTGGGGCCATGATCCCGCGCAGCGTCCTCATAGCGGTGCGCTCGCTGGGTTGCCGGGTTCGAGATCTGCTGCTGAAGTTCATCTCAATGTAGCTTCATCTCGGAAGATTGGATGATCCGGGCCGTTGTGTGCTACGGCTCAGAACCGCAAAGGACCGTCGCCTCGATGCCGGTAAGTTCCGCCGGTCATGGAAAAACGTCAACTCCGGGAGGGAAGCTCATGGCGAACTTGATAACCAGAGCCTACAAGATCATTAAGGAAGAGAACGTGCCGGCCAGGATGCGAGATGGCGTGACTCTGTACGCCGACGTTTACCGCCCGGACGCTCCGGGCCGGTTTCCCGTAGTCCTGATGCGGACGCCGTATGGCAGGGAGGCGACCGCTCCCAATGCGAAACGATACGTGCCGCACGGATATGTCCTTGTCACCCAGGATACGCGCGGCCGCTTTCAGTCGGAGGGCGACTGGTACTACCCGCTGATCCACGAGGCTGCGGACGGCTACGATACTGTCGAATGGGCGGCGAGCTTGCCGTGGTCGGACGGCAACGTCGGCACCTTCGGCCAATCCTACCTATGCGCGACGCAATACCTGCTCGCACCGACCCGGCCGCCGCATCTGCGCACGATGTTCGCGACTTCCGCTCCGTCGGACTGGCATGAATGCTGGGTTTATCGCGGAGCCGGTGTCCTCGACTTCGGATGGTTGCTGCCCTACTGCCTGATGATGACGCCGGACCAGTTAAAGCGGAAAGCGACGGAGCATCTGCTCGAGGCGATCCGCAGCTACTATCCGCAAGGATCCGAGATGGCGCTGTGGGCCGGCCTCAGGGAAGAGCACTACCGCCATCTTCCGATCTACGACTGGGCTCAACGGCTGAAGGATTCGATTCCGTATTTCAAGGATTACCTTGACCATCCCGAGGATGACACCTACTGGCGCCATCTGAACGTCAGACACAAGGCGCACGAGGTCGGCGTGCCGATTTTCCACGTTGCGAGCTGGTATGACGGCTTCCTCGAGGGTGGCCTCAATTATTTCTCCAACATACGCGAACGAGGCTCGACCCCCGAGGTCCGCGCGGGACAGCGGCTCCTGGTCGGACCGTGGCCTCATCTCTATCCTTACGATTCGCCGACTTCGAAGGTCGGCGACCTCGACCTCGGGCCCGAGGCGATGATCAGGCTGGGCGACATCTCCGTTCGCTGGTTCGACTACTGGCTCAAAGGCATCAAGAACGGGATCGCGGACGAAAAGCCGGTCAGCATCTTCGTGATGGGCGACAATACCTGGCGCGACGAAAATGAATGGCCGCTCGCCCGCACGAAGTACACGCCCTTCTACCTGCATAGCGGAGGCAAGGCCAACACCCTCAACGGAGACGGCACGCTCAGCCGGATTTCTCCTCAGTCCGAACGGTCGGATTCGTTCGTGTATGACCCCGACGATCCGGTGCCGACGATGGGCGGTTCGCAGCTTGGTCCGAATCCCACCGGTCCCTGCGACCAGCGTCCGGTCGAGAAGCGGCAGGACGTGCTGGTCTATACGAGCGAGCCGCTCCAGGATGACCTCGAGGTCACCGGACCCCTGACCGTTAAGCTCTTCGCCGCCTCGAGCGCCACCGATACCGACTTTACGGCGAAGCTGGTGGACGTGTGGCCGAATGGATATGCCCAGAACATCCAGGACGGAATTATCCGCGCCCGCTATCGAAACTCGAAAACCACTCCCGCGCTAATCACCCCTGGCGACGTTAACGAGTACACGATCGACCTGTGGGCGACCAGCCATGTGGTCAAGCCGGGCCATCGCCTGCGAGTGGAAATCTCCAGCAGTAACTTCCCCCACTACGATCGCAACCCAAACACCGGCGGTCCGTTATTCAAGGAGGAAAACTTCAAGCGCGCGACGCAGACGATTTTGCACGACGCGGCGCATCCGTCGCACATCGTGCTGCCCATAATCCCGCGCTAAGACATGCTGGCAGGAGACGGGCGCCGGCTTCGCGCCGCCTGCGAACCGCGCGAAGTTCGCTACGCGCCCGCTTCCTGCAGCTTCAGGTGCGACGCCTTCTCCTGCGCCGCCGATGTCAGCGTCAACACCGGGCACGGCGCGGTGCGCACGACTTCCTCGGTCACGCTGCCCAGGATCATATGCGACAGTCCCGTTCGTCCGTGCGTCTTTATCACGATCAGGTCGGCATTAACCTCGTTTGCAATCTGCACCAGCGCCTTTGCAAACAGGCGCTCGGTCGATGACGCGGTGTGAATCTCGTACGGCATGCCTCCGAGATGCTTGGTGGCGATTTCCTGGAGCCTCGCCCGCGCCTTCCCCTCTCCCGGCGAACTAGGCACCTCGCTGACATCGGGCTCTCCGATTGCGCCGAGCGTCGGCGCGATGTGGAGCAGATGCAGCGTCGCACCATGATGAGCGGCGATTTCCTTCGCAACGCCCAGCGCCAGAAGCGACGCGTCGTCGAAAGCCACGGGACAGAGGATCGAACGATACGGGTATGCCATTTAGCACTCCTCAGTAAGGCCAGCCTGCACGCATTGTTATCCACGGGGGAAGCTTCCGGCAAGTGAAAGCGATCGCGCTGGTCCCTCTGACCCGAGAGGCAGACCGGCGCTCGCTCATCGGGCGGGTTGTGTGGTAGTAGGAAACCGAAAGCGTTTCCTCTGCGAACTCGGATCCGGGAAGAAACAGGGAGGATTTGAAAATGGCCGATTTCGACATTCAAATCAAAGGCGGGACCATCGTCGACGGTACCCGCGTGCCACGGTACCGCGGCGACGTGTGGATCAAGGACGGCAAGATCGCGCAACTTGGCGGCCGCGCCACCGGCTTCGCCAAAAAAGTGATCGACGCCGACGGCCTGATCGTTGCCCCCGGTTTCATCGACCTGCATACGCACTATGACGCCCAGATTCGCTGGGATCCCTACTGCACCATTTCCGGATGGCACGGGGTGACGTCTCTGGTGCTCGGGAACTGCGGATTTGGCTTCGCTCCCGTCAAGCCCGACGGCCGCGAACGCTCGATGCTGGCGATGACCCGCACCGAGGCCATCCCCTACGCCGCCATGAAGGCCGGGATGAACTGGGATTGGGAGACCATCCCTCAATACATGGATTCGCTCGAGCGCTCGCCCAAGGGCGTGAACTGCATCCAGTACATGCCGACCGCTTCGCTGATGATCTACGTGATGGGCCTCGAGGCCGCGAAGACGCGCCCGGCAACCGACAAGGAGCGCGCCGAGATGGCCCGGCTGCTGAACGAGGGGATGGACGCCGGATTGTGCGGATTCTCGATTCAGCGCCTCGGTCCGGATTCGGTGCAGGCCGACTATGACGGCTCGCCGATGGTGACTGACACCATGTGCGACGAGGACATCTTCAACCTCGCGCGTGTGCTGCACGAACGTGACGAAGGCTTCATGGAGATCACGCAGGCGACCGACCCCGCCGATAATCGCGCCGACTTGGCCTTCGTCCAGAAATTGGCCGGCGTTGCGATGCGGCCGATCCTGTTCCAGGCGGTCGTCCCCACCCGCAAGAATCCCGAAATTCATCGCCGCATCCTGCGCTGGATCGACGAGTGCCGCGCTCAGGGCCTGCCGATCTTCGGGCAGGGCGCTTCCGTGCGCAGCGGCTTCGCCTTCACCCTCGAGCATTGGAACCTCTACGATATGAGTCCCGCCTGGCGTGCGCTTACGACCGGTACGACCGAGGAGAAGCTCGCCAAGATGAAGGATCCCGCGATGCGTGCGGCGGTAATCAAGGAAACCGACGAAGCCGATGCGCGCTTGCGCTCGCTTCAGGCCGGAGTCGGCGGTGCACCGCGAAACCTGGTCGTGCAGTGGGTCGAGAATCACGAGGAACTCGAGAAATATGTCGGCAAGTCACTCGCCCAGATCGGCGACGAAGAGAACAAGCATCCGATCGAGGTGATGCTCGATCTGTCGGTCGCGACCAATCTGAAAGCGGAGTTCCTCGGTCCCAACAAGGGCTTCAACGCCGAGTACATGGCCGAGATCTTCAACGCTTCGCCCTACACCTTCCCTGGCGTATCGGACGGCGGCGCGCACACCAAATTCTTCACCGGCGGCGCCTTCACCACCGACTTCCTGCGCTGGCTGGTGCGCGACGAGCAGAAGATCACGCTCGAGGAGGCGCACTACCGCATGTCGGCGCTGCCCGCGCATGCGGCGGGCTTCCGCGACCGCGGGATGCTGCGCGAGGGTCTGGCCGCCGACGTTGTCGTCTACGACCTCAAGGGCCTGGACATTGAGCCGGACTGGGTCGGCGAGATCACGCACGACTTCCCGGGCGGCGAATGGCGGCGGGTGCAGCGCGCGAAGGGCTACCGTTCGATCATCGTCAACGGTGTCGAGACCTTCGCCGAAGGCAAATGCACGGGCGCGACCCCGGGCAAGCTCCTGCGCCACGGCCAAGCCTGAGACTGGCTAGTTTGACGTAACAAAGGGCCGCGCATCGTCCGATGCGCGGCCCTTTTCGCTTTAAGCCTGCGCGGAGGTACCGGACAACTGATCCATCGCGCGAACTAAATTCGCAGCGTTTCCTCCGTGGCCAAGCCGTCACGAACTACCCCGGAGGGGGCTGTGGAGCTTGCGGGTTCGGACCTCTGCCAGGCATCATCCCTGGTCCGGGACGCATTCCGCCACCGAAGCCTCCCCAACCTGGCGGCGGAGGATATGGACGGGGACCATAACCCCAGTATGGCGTTCTCAACGCCCACGGGGGGACGGTGACTACTACATCAATACGGCGCCGATGGTGGCGGCCTCCCGCGAGAATCATAAGGCCGATGACAACGAGCGCGGCGATTAAGCCGCCTCGCCACCAGCGACCTTCCCGTTCAAGATGTTCGATACGTCGCTCAAGAAGCTCGGCTCCCGCACTCCCAGCGCTGGTTGGTTCCTCGGGCATGATGTTGTCTCCTGGATTGTCCCGCGTTTGAGTTAATCAGGGTTCAAGATGAAATTTTCGCTCAGCCAGCAGACGGTTTGCAAACGGCTCGGCTTGCTCAATCTCGCGGACGGACCGCTCGGGACCCAAAGTTTTGTCCACCCCGACATTTACGCCCACTGCTCCGCACACACTCTGGGATGGCGCTGGCCGGATTGATGCCGTCTTCGCACAAAGCAATGACGAGAGTGCGCGAGACATAGA
>DASPQS010000095.1:0-7104 GCA_035624865.1 Binataceae bacterium (SeqCode)
CCAATGTCTTCATCACTGCGCACGACGCGATCGTCACCGCCGCCGCGGTCAAGGCGGGCGAATCGGTCATGGTGACGGCGGGGTCGTCGGGCGTCGGAACCGCCGCGCTCCAGGTCGCCCGCTGGCTCGGGGCGAAGCCGGTACTGGCGACCACACGGTCGCCCGCAAAGGCTGCCGCGTTGCGCGCTTTAGGCGCGAGCGAAATCGTCGATACTAGCAAACCCGGATGGGTGAATGAGGTGGCGACGATGACCGACAATCGCGGCGTCGACGCGATTATCGATCAAGTTGGCGGTCCGATGCTGCCCGACAACATCGCGGCGCTCGCGATCAAGGGCCGGCTCGTGAGCGTCGGGCGCAACGCTGCTCGCGTGGGCTATTGCGACATGGACGAAGTCGCGCGCAAACGCGCCTCTATCATCGGGGTCACTTTTCGTACGCGCACCGCCGAGGAGACTCTGATCGCGGGCGACCGCTTCGCCGCCGATATGACCAAGGCGCTCGTAAGCGGCGCGATCAAGCCGGTGATCGACCGGACTTTCCCGTTCGAACGGCTCGCGGATGCTCACCGCTATATGCTGAGCGATGCGCAGATCGGCAAGATTGTGTTGACAGTTCGCGACGCGCGCTGACCGGCGGCCGCAGATTCGCTAATTCAGGAGGGGATGTGGGGCGCGGCCGATTGCCGGCCCCGCAATGGTTTCGGTGGACGACTCAGGCCTTGCCAGCTTCTGTGGGTGGCCGACGCTGCGACATGCCCATAAGACCGGCCTTTCGCACGCCGACGACCAGCTTGTCCTTGTACTTGGCGACTGCAATCCGCATGGCGGAGTAGTCGTTGCTCGCGTTAACCTGGGCGGTGGTGCCGTCGTTAAACTCTACTTCGTAGATCATGAGGTTTTCCTCTCGCAAAGTCTCCCGGAGTCCCGGGGAAACAGCGTTGGCGCGAGAAACTTGGGTCGAGATAGACCATTAGTGCTCATCGATGCTAACAACTGCTCAAAACAGCGTCAAGGAGATTGTTAGCATCTTTGCAACAAGTTAAGCATGTCTGCAACTGCGTGCCAACCCTCAAGAAAAGTGACGATAACAAGTCAACAGGGTTTCAAAACCAAGCTGCGCGCGCTACCACAGGTGTAGGTCAACCTGCCCATGAAACAGGATTTTAGAATTTACATAGATTATAAGAGCCCCTACGCCTATTTGGCGAAGGACCCGGCTTACGAACTGGAGCGCGAGTTCGGCATCCGATTCGATTGGCTGCCGTATGTCCTCAATATCCCCGACTTTCTCGGGACGGTCGAGGGGCGCAATCCCCATCAATGGCGCCGAGTGCGCTACAGTTACATGGATGCGCGCCGGCTGGCCAACCGACGCGGGCTGACGGTCAAGGGTCCACAGAAAATCTTCGATTCGTCCGTCGCCGCGATCGGGATGCTTTACGCGCAGCGGCGCGGGGTTTTTCCACGGTACAACGACCTCGTATTCGAGCGCTTCTGGAAGCGCGAACTCGATATCGAAGACCGCGGGGCGATTTGCAAGGTGCTGGAAGAGAGTGGGGCGCCCGTGGCCGCCTTCTTCGATTTCCTCGAGGGCGAGGGGCGCCGCGAGCTGGAGCGGATCAACCGGGAAGCGGAGGAAATCGGGGTCTTTGGCGTGCCGACTTTCGTGATCGACGGCGAGCTATTCTGGGGTGGGGATCGAATCTGGATGGTGCGCGAGAAGCTCGCATCGGAGTAAAAGGTTCGCGACGCGTTTCTTCGCCCTTGCAAGGCCTGGGCGCGTCACAGGAGAAGGAGGTCCACTTGGAAGATCTGATTTTCGAAAAGGCCGAAGTCGCGACCCTTACGATAAACCGCCCCAAGGCGCTGAACGCGCTCAATCGTGAGGTGCTCGAGGGAATCGCACGGATTCTGCGTGACGTGCGCCACGACGCCTCCGTGCGAGTGCTGATCGTGACCGGTGCCGGAGACCGCGCTTTTGTAGCAGGCGCCGATATCGCAGCGATGTCGGAAATGTCCACAATCGAAGGGCAGGAGTTCATGCGCCTGGGCCATCGCGTGATGCAAACCTTCGAGGATTTGCCCATCCCGGTGATCGCGGCGGTCAACGGTTTCGCGCTGGGCGGCGGTCTGGAGCTGGCGCTGGCGTGCGACCTGATCCTTGCGAGCGAGAAAGCGCGTTTCGGCCAGCCTGAGATCAATCTTGGGATAATTCCCGGCTTTGGCGGCACCCAGCGGCTACCTCATCGGATCGGCCAGGTGCGGGCGCGCGAGCTGATCATGACGGGCGAGATGTTCGACGCAAAAGCGGCGCTGGAATGGGGACTGGTGAATCGCGTGGTGGCGGCGGAGGCACTTATTCCCGAAACCCGCAAGCTGGCAGAGAAAATTGCCGGCAAGTCCGGCTTTGCGCTGCGTCAGGCCAAGGCTGCCCTGCGCGCGTCCTTCACGATGGAAGAAGATGCAGGACTTCGGTTCGAGCAGAGTGCGGTCGCCGTCGTTTTCGGGAGTGCGGACAAGGCCGAGGGCATGAAGGCTTTCATAGAGAAACGTCAACCCAAATGGCAGCATAGATAGGGACTTCCGGCGGGTGCGTAGACTGCGCCGACGGCATCGAATAGCCGTTTCTATCGACCTGACGAGGCGTCTAAGATAGAAATATCGCGGGATTTTCGCGGAATTACCCGATGGATTTGGAACTCACCGAGGCTCAACGCGCCGCACGCGACACGGCGCGGCGGTTTGCGCGGGAAAGGCTCGAGCGCGTCGGCGTTGAGATCGACCGCACGCACGAGTTCCCGGCAAAAGCGGTGCGCGAGCTGGGCGAACTCGGGATGCTCGGGGTGTTTATCCCGGAGCAATACGGCGGGGCCGGCCTCGACAACGTTTCCTACGCGCTCGTGATCGAGGAAATCTCGGTCGAATGCGCATCGACCGGCGTGATCGTTTCGGCCCATTCTTCCCTCGGTTCGTGGCCGATCCTTGGGCTGGGCACGGAGGATCAGCGCGCACACTACTTGCCGAAGATGGCAACCGGCCAATGGCTTGGATGTTTCGCCCTGACCGAGCCGCAAGCTGGTTCGGATGCCGCCGGGCAGAAGACCCGCGCGGTACTCGACGGCGACAGCTACGTTATCAACGGGACCAAGAATTTTATCACCAACGGTCCCGAGGCCGGGGTCTGTATCCTGTTCGCAATGACGGCACCTGACAAGGGCCACCACGGTATCAGCGCCTTTATCGTGGAGACCTCATCACCGGGCTTCCAGACGACGCGGATCGAAGACAAGATGGGAATCCACGGCGCGCACAGCGCGCAATTGAGCTTTTCGGACGTGCGGGTGCCGCGGGAGAATCTGTTGGTAGGCGAGGGTGAGGGCTTCAAGGTTGCAATGAAAACGCTGGACGGCGGGCGTATCGGGATCGCGGCGCAAGCCGTCGGAATCGGGCGCGCCTCGCTCGAGGCCTCGCTCAAGTACGCGCAGGAGCGCGAGGCCTTTGGCCGCCCGATCGCTAGCAATCAGGCGATCCAGTGGAAACTCGCCGACATGGCGGTCGAGGTTGACGCGGCCCGGCTGCTCACGTTGCAGGCGGCGGCGCGCAAAGATCAGGGGCTTTCCTGTACCAAGCAGTCGGCGATGGCCAAGCTGTTCGCGGCCGAGGCCGCGATGAAGGCCGCGACCGAGGCGGTCCAGATTCACGGCGGCTACGGATACACGAAGGAGTTCAAGGTCGAGCGCTATTTCCGCGACGCCAAGATTACGGAAATTTACGAGGGTACTTCGGAAATCCAGCGCCTGGTGATTTCGGGCCAGGTGTTGCGAAACAATTGAGGACACGCGGTGACCACGAAACAGGAATGGCTGGAAAAAACCTATAAGGGCGGCAGCGAACGTTCGGTGCGTTTCTCAACCGTCTCCGACATGCCGGTCGATCCGCTCTATACGGCAGAAGACGTCAAGGACAACGAAGCCATCGGTTACCCCGGTCAGTACCCGTACACGCGCGGCGTGTACGAATCGATGTACCGCGGGCGGCTGTGGACGATGCGGCAGTTCGCCGGCTTCGGGCTGGCCGAGGACACCAACGCGCGTTTCCGCTTCCTGCTGTCGCAGGGACAGGACGGGCTCTCGACCGCCTTCGACATGCCGACCCTGATGGGCTACGACGCCGATCACGAGCGCGCGATGGGCGAGGTTGGGCGCGAGGGCGTGTCCGTCTCATCGATCCACGACATGGCGCGCCTGTTCGATCAGATCCCGATCGGCAAGGTTTCGACTTCGATGACGGTGAACTGCTCGGCGTCGGTCCTGCTGGCGATGTACCTGGTGATCGCGGAGCGGCAGGGAGTGCCGTGGCCGCAGGTCAACGGCACCATCCAGAACGACATGCTCAAGGAGTTCATCGCGCAGAAAGAATGGATCAGTCCGCCCGAGCCGTCGCTGCGGGTGGTCACGGATATGGTCGAGTTCTGCGCGAAGAAGGCTCCGCGGTTTCATCCGGTGTCGATTTCCGGCTACCACATCCGGGAGGCCGGCTCGACCGCCGTGCAGGAACTCGCGTTCACGATCGCGGACGGGCTCTGCTACGTGCAGGACGCGGTCGACCGCGGGCTCGACGTGGATGAGTTTGCGCCGCGGCTTTCGTTCTTCTGGGATCTGCATGTCGACTTCCTCGAGGAAGTCGCGAAGCTGCGGGCGGGGCGCCGGATGTGGGCGCGGCTGATGAAGGAGCGGTTCGGCGCGAAGAATCCGCGATCGATGATGCTGCGGACGCACGCGCAGACCGCCGGTGTTTCGCTGACCGCGCAACAGCCGACGAACAACGTGGTGCGCGTGGCGCTCCAGGCGTTGGCCGGGGTGCTCGGCGGCGTGCAATCCCTGCACACCAATTCGATGGACGAGACGCTCGCCTTGCCGACGGAACAGGCGGTGATGGTCGCGCTGCGCACGCAGCAGATAATTGCGGAAGAGACGGGCGTGACCAACACCATCGATCCGCTCGGCGGCAGTTACGCGGTGGAAGCGCTGACTGATCGGATGGAAAGCGAGGCGATGGAGTATATCCGCAAGATCGACGAGATGGGCGGGATGCTCAAGGCGATCGAGCGGGGCTATCCTCAACGCGAAATCGCGGAGGCTGCGTTCAACTACCAGCGCCAGCTCGAACAGGGCGTCAAGACGGTGGTCGGGGTCAACAAGTATTCGATCCCCGAGGAGATTCCGATCGAGCTGCTCAAGATCGACTCGGCGCTGGAGGAGCGGCAGATTCAGCGCCTGCGCAAGATCAAGCGCGAACGCAACGGCGCCGCGGTCAAGGAGGCGCTCGGCCGCGTGGCCGAAGCCTGCCGTTCGGGCGAAAACCTGATGGAACCGATCTGCGACGCGGTACGCCGCGACGCTACGGTGGGCGAAATCAGCGATATTTTCCGGAGCGAGTTCGGCATCTACAAAGACCCAGGCTGGATTTAGCAGGTGGCAGACAAGAGACTTCGAATTTTAGTGGCGAAGCCGGGCCTCGACGGGCACGACCGCGGGGCCAAAATTATCGCGCGGGCGCTGCGCGACGGCGGCTTCGAGGTGATCTACACGGGGCTGCATCAGACGCCCGAGATGATCGCGGAGGCTGCCGTTCAGGAAGACGCCGACGCGGTCGGCCTCAGCATCCTCTCGGGCGCCCACATGACGCTGTTTCCCGAGGTGATTCGGCTGCTTAAGGAGAAGGGCGCCGGGGACGTTGCGGTTTTTGGCGGCGGCATTATCCCCGACGAGGACGCCGCAAAACTCAAGGAATTTGGCGTCAAGGCGATCTTCACCCCGGGCGCGTCGACCGAAGATATCGTCAAGTGGGTGCGCGAGAACGTATCCCCGCGCGAATAGCCGATGGATTTCGAGCTGAATGACGAGCAGCGGCAGATTCGGGCCACTCTGGCGGAGTTTGCCGAGCGCGAGATCAAACCCTTCTCCGCGAAGTGGGACAAGGACGAGACCTTCCCTCGCCACGTGATCGAAAAGATCGGGGAACTGGGATTCCTCGGAGTCGCGTTTCCTGAAAAATACGGCGGCGGCGGTGCGGACACGCTGTCCCAGGCGATCGTGGTTGAGGGGCTCGCGCGCTACGACGCGGGACTGGCGCTCGCCTGTGCTGCTCATATGTCACTCTCGTCGGGGCACATCGCGATGTTCGCTGCGGAAGAGAGGCGCGCTCGTTACCTGCCCGAAATGATCGCCGCGAAAAAACTCGGCGCGTGGTGTCTCACCGAGCCCGGCTCTGGCTCTGACGCCGCTGCGATGAAGACCCGGGCGGTGCGTCGCGGCGACAACTTCGCAATCGACGGCGCCAAGATGTTCATCACCAACGGTAGCGTCGCCGACGTTTACGTCGTGATGGCGATTACCGATTCAGGTGCCGGCCGCTCCGGCGTTTCGGCATTTATCGTCGAGCGCGGCACGCCGGGCCTGAGCAACGGGCGCAAAATCGAAAAGCTCGGCCTCCATTCGTCCGATACCGCGGAAGTCGTCTTCGAGAACGTAACCGTCCCGGTCCACAACCTCATCGGCGAGGTCGGCGCCGGGTACGCCCAGACGCTCAAGGTGCTCGAGGGCGGAAGAATCGGGATTGCCGGATGGGCGAGCGGAATCGCGCGCGGCGCGATGGAGGATGCCGCCGCCTACGCGAAGGAACGGCGCCAGTTCGGCCAGGCGATCGCCGACTTCCAGGCGATCCAGTGGATGTTTGCGGATATGGCGACGAGGATCGAGGCGTCGTGGGTGCTGACCGGGCGAGCCGCGGCGCTCAAAGACGCGGGCAAACCGTTCGCACGCGAAGCTTCGATGGCAAAGCTGTTCGCCTCGGAGACCGCGATGTGGGCGACGACCAAGGCCGTCCAGATCCACGGCGGATACGGCTACGCGACCGACTTTCCGGTCGAGCGCTACATGCGTGACGCGAAGCTGGCCGAAATAGGCGAGGGCACCAGCGAGGTGCAGCGGATGATTATCGCGAAGTCGTTGCTGCGCGACGGTTATCTGCCGGCGTGACCGGACAGCGCCCCGTTTCTCAATGATATTCTGAGAGAGTCGGGAGCGGCGACGCTATTCCA
>DASPQS010000096.1:0-4108 GCA_035624865.1 Binataceae bacterium (SeqCode)
AGGCTACACGACCACGATTACCCGCTCGCCTAACCTCGCCAGGACGACGCTCACAGATCCCCTTGGGAAAACCGAGGTGACTAACCTCGACGGCCAGGGGCGCAAGACCGACTACACCGACAAGCGGAATATCAAGACCACCTACACCTACGATCTGTTCGGCCGGGTCACGAAAGCGGTGTTCAACTCGAACAACGTATCGGGCTACTCCCAGGAGACCGTGCAGATGACGGGGTTCGACCCGCTCGACCGGGTGGGCAGCATCTCGGATTCGGTAAGCGGCACCTTGAGCTATACCTACGACCCGCTCGACAGTATCCTGACCGAGAGCGACTCGCTCACCTTGGACAGCGCGTCGTACAGCTACGATGCGAACGGGAGGCGGACGAGGCTCGCGCCGACCATGGATAGCACGGCGCAGCCGACCATCAACTACGGTTATGACTGCGACGATGAGCTGATCGGGATGTTCAACAACGGGACCGCGATTCCAAGCTGCAGCGCGTCGCTGTTTGTGGATGGCACGGGTAACATTGACCAGGGCTACACACCGACGCAGGTCGCGTTGGAATACAACTCGGACGGAAATTTCACGAACACGATTGTGGATGGAGTGCAGACCGATTTCACCTACGACAGCGACGGGCGCGTACAGTCGCAGACGTTCCATCCATACGCGACCACCACCCCGACCCCCGTCCCCTACGGAACCCTGACCTATCAGTACGACAAAGACAGCCGCCTGACCGACAAGGGCGGAAGTCTCGCCGCGATCAATTTTCCGCCTGGCGATACCGCCACCTATTCCGCGACCGACCAGATGGCGACGTTCCAACCACAGGGTGCACCCACCGCGGTTTCGACCCAACTCGACGCGGCGAGCAACATCACCTACGATCCGGCAAACTCCGAAACCGCAACGTGGAGCGCACGCAATCAGCTTCTTTCATTCAGTTCCGGCCCGGGGGAGACCTACGATGCGCTAGGGCGGCGGGAGTTTTCGGGGTTCAGCGCCGACGCCGGGCTCAACTTCCTGCACGACGGCTCCTCGGTCCTGGGCTGGATGCTGGTCCCCACCGGATACTATTGGGACTTCCTTAGCCTGCCGGGTGGCGGGGCGCTGGCGGGCTCATACACCGCCTCAGGGGCCACGACCACGTTCGTGCCACTGATCGATGCGAGCGGGTCCACGGTCGGGCTGGTGAATGCGGCGCAGATCAACCCGGGTCCGGTGACCACTTACACGTACGATCCGTCCGGGAATTTCAGCCTGAACGGGAGCGCCAATATCTGGCCTTTCCTGTTCGAAGGCGGGGAGCACGAGGTCACCGATCCGGCGTCGGCCTATTACGATGGCTCAGGCAACTTCTACGACCCGCAGATTCAACGGGAACTCGCCCAGCTTGATGCGACCGGGCTTTCTCAGCCAAGCCTCGGCTCTGTAGGCGGCACAGCCGGTGCAAACGGCGGAGGCGGTTCAGCCCGGCGCGGCACTGGGAGCGTGAGCGGGCCGCGCGCGGCCAACAGCGCTTACCGTTCTGCTGAGGCCGACGACTGCGACTGCTCGGTCAGCTACAATCCCTCGGGGGAGAGTTCTGGCAACCCAATCGTAGCCTTCTTTCAGTGGCTCGGCGATCTCCTCGGTGACCTCTTCGGGGGCGGCGGCAGCCCTCAGGTGGTGCGCCAGTTGATGTACAAAAGCCACCCGCTGTACGTTCAAATCTTGGGCATCCAGCCGGGTCTGGTGCCGCCTGAGGGCTCCCCCGTGTTGGAATTGCCTTCGCAGGGACCCTACACGCCGGACCCGAACGAAAGTCGCCCATTGCGCGAGGGCGTCCAGAACACCCCGGGCGGACCGGTCTTAGTGGGAAAAGTGGTACCATTCCGCAAGCCTGAGTACTACCAGAGACCGGATTACCTCGGGGAGCCTAGGGGCAAGGCTAAGGTGTACGAGTTGAGGAAATACCGTACACCGCCTGTTTTCCCCCCGCCAGCAGGGACGATCACCGATGTAGGTCCGCTCGTCATTCCACTTAATGCATTATGCGATATGTACGATCAGGAGATCCTGACGGGTCCCAGGCCGCAGGTATGCGGGCCTGAACCTGTGTATTGAAGGCCGATCGGGCCAATCGATACGACGCGGAAGGAACCGACCGACGTGGACCAATCATCGAAAAGTCGCGAGGATCGACGTTGTCTAACGCGATGCAGCTTCTGCGGCAACTCGGAAGACGACGTGGTGGTGATAGTCCGCGGGGACGAAGGAACCGCAATATGCGATGAGTGCGCGGAAAGGGCGCTCGAAATCGTAAGCCATCAGCCCGGCCAGGGACACCTCCGCCTAGCGTGGTGGATATTTCGAGTTGTAGCTTCGGTCGGATGGTCATTGAGAAATCCTTTCAAGCGGCGTCGGCGCGCGCGTCGCTGACCGCCATGCGTCGTCGCGTGCGCGGCGCGCCGCCGGCGACAGCATACACGTATGATCCCTCGGGCGTTCCGACATTGAACAGAATGCGAGCAGCTGGCGGTTCCTGGCCGGAGGCGGCGAGCAAATCATGGATTAGTCGTTTGCCCAGTGAGCAGGCGAGCGTCGTCCGGTCCTCTATCTCGAACCGGCGAAGAATGCCCGGGATTCTGGCAGGCTGGCGGTAAGTCACAGCCTGCTCCCCCCTCTCTTATCTCCCCCGGAAAAGACCGGGGGAGAAGATAGAGGAAAGCAGCCATCTTTTACGCAGGATGTTGAGACCGAAGCGCGGCCAAACTGCGAAGATCTTGCTCTTCTCAACATCCTGCCAGGCGAGGCACGTAGAATGACGGGAATACGAACTCGGGCGCGCGGGTGGGCGCAGGGGGTGATGCGAACAGGAAGCGCGAAACCCAGTTTGGGTTTCGCACTATTCCCGCGGCTGGGCGGGCGCGATGCTCGACGAGCGATTCGATTTCATAGATGATGTCTGCCAACGGCTGCGGAGGACGAAAGGGCTCCGATGAGACAAATCCTCGATCGACGCGTGGTGATAACCGGAGTCGGGCTGGTGACCCCGCTCGGCACCGGAGTGGAAAAGAACTGGGAGGCGCTGGTGGCGGGCCGCTCCGGCATCGCCCAGATCACACGCTTCGAATGCTCCCAGTTTCCGACCCGGATTGCCGGCGAGGTCAAGGACTTCAACCCCGAGGACTGGATCGAAAAACGCGACGTAAAGAAGATGGACCCCTTCATCCAGTATGCGGTCGCCGCGAGCGAGCAGGCGATGCAGCATTCGGGGCTCAAAATCACCGAGGAGAATGCCGACAACGTCGGCGTGCTGATCGGCAACGGAATCGGCGGCCTGACCACGATCGAGGAGTTCCACAAGCTATATCTCGAAACCGGTCTCAAGCGCATCTCGCCCTTCTTCATCCCCAAGCTGATCTCGAACCTCGCGCCGGGAAATATATCGATTCGCTACGGCGCGCGCGGCATTAACCTGACCACCACCAGCGCGTGCGCATCGGGCAGCCATGCGATCGGCGAGGCGTACCGGATGATCCGGCTGGGGTTCCTCGATGCGGCGATCGTGGGTGGCAGCGAGGCCGCGCTGACCCCGCTCGGCGTGGGAGGGTTCCTGGTGATGCGCGCCCTGTCGTCGCGAAACGACGAGCCTGAAAAGGCGAGCCGCCCCTTCGACAAGGACCGCGACGGCTTTGTCATGTCCGAGGGCGCCGCGACGTTGATCCTCGAGGAACGCGATGCGGCGCGCGCCCGCGGCGCGAAGATCATCGCCGAGATCTGCGGTTACGCAGCCAACGGCGATGCGCACCATATCACGTCGCCATCGCCCGAGGGCCGCGGGGCGGCCAAGTGCATGCGCATGTGCCTCGAAGACGGCGGACTCGATCCCAACGAGGTCGATTACATAAACGCGCACGGCACCTCGACGCCGCAGGGCGATGTCGCGGAGACTCAGGCCGTGAAATCAGTTTTCGGCGAGCGTGCCGCAAAGGTCGCGATCAGCTCTACCAAGTCGATGACCGGACACACGCTCGGCGCCGCCGGCGCGATCGAGTCGGTGTACACCGTGCTCGCGATCGAGCGCGGCATCATCCCCCCCACCATCAACCAGGA
>DASPQS010000097.1:0-3658 GCA_035624865.1 Binataceae bacterium (SeqCode)
GACGCCGGGAAAACTCGTCATCGTGGGCAAACGGATCGTTGATGAACTCGTGCTTCCGATCAATGTCATCAGGGAGCTCGATGGCGAGCGATGCATGATCGTCGTCCAGGGCGGCAATCTCGATGGCGATTCCGCTACCGCCGACTGAGTAACTGGCAGGATGTCGAGAAAAGCGCGATCATCGCGATTCCGCCGCGCGCGGTCTCAACATCGTGGGTGAGAGACGGCCGCGCGATTTCAATCCGGCGCGGCGTTAGCCGCAGGGACAGGAATGAGCATCAAGAGGGAAATCAAATCGTTGGTTGAAAAGGTCACGGGCGTGCGTCTTTTCCGCAAGCTGCCGCGCGGCATCGACGTGCTCGATGACATACGCAACTACCTCCCCGGCTTCGAGATGAAAATCATCTTCGATGTCGGCGCGAACACGGGACAGTCGGCGCAAAGCTATCTGAACAAGTTTCCGCAGGCGTCTCTGTATTGCTTCGAACCGGTGCAATCGACTTTCGAGAAGCTTCAAGAGAGCCTGCCGGCCGGCGCGAACGTATCGACTTTCCAGATCGCGCTGGGAGCGAACACCGGGACCGGCGAGATGGTTTTGGAAGGCGATCCTGATATGCATTTTCTCCGCGGTACATGCCGCGAGGTGACCGTAGATGCCGCGACGCGGCTTGAAACCGTGAATATCGATACGCTCGACAATTTTTGCGCTACCCATAACGTCGGCCATATTGACTATCTCAAGATCGACACCGAAGGCGCAGACCTCGACGTTCTGATCGGCGCGCAGCGGATGCTGGCCGAGCGCCGGATTGACCTGGTCGAAGTCGAGGCGGGCATGAACCCCGGCAACCAGCGGCATGTCCCCTTCGAGAAGCTCAAGAGCTTCCTGGAGAGCAGGAACTACTATCTATTTGGAATCTACGAGCAGGTGGAGGAATGGCGGACGAATAAGCCGCATCTTCGCCGGACCAACCTGGTATTCATTTCCGAGAGCGCAATAGACGCATCCCGCACCAAACCCGCCGCCTAGCCGCATGGCGTCCGCGAGAGATCGCGCTAGCAAGCCGGGCCGGGTTGCGGACCTTTGAAAGGCGGCCCGGGAGTCTTTCGGGCGCGCCGCTCGGATGGCATACTGGTGATACAAAACCTCGGACGAATTTAAGTTTTATCCGAGGAAACGTATCATGCCAGCCAAACCAAAACCCGCGAAAACGCAGCAAGATCGCGCCGTCGAGCTACTGCACGAACGCGGTATGCTGCGCCTGGCCGAACTGAGACGCCGCGGCATCACGGCGGCCACCGTCGCGCGTCTGGAGCGCCGAGGTGAAGTCGTTCGGCTTGCTCGCGGGCTTTATCAGCTTCCCGACGCCTCCCTGCACGCGCATCATGCACTCGCAGAAGCCGCGAAGCTGGTACCCAAGGGCGTTGTCTGTCTCGTTTCCGCTCTTGCGTTCCATCAGCTCACCGATCAGGTACCCAGCCGCGTGTGGATCGCAATCGGAAGGAAGGACTGGCGCCCGAGAGGCGGCCAGCCCCCGATGAGGTTCGTACGATTTCCGCGTGAGCGCCTCCAGCGCGGAGTCGAGATCCATGAGATCGAGGGTGTGCGCGTGCCAGTTTTTGGTGCCGCGAAGACACTGGCCGATCTGTTCCGCTATCGGCGCGTGGTCGGGACTGGCATCGGCGTTGAAGGGATCCGTGAGGCGCTGCGCCAGCGAAAAGTGACGCCTGCGCAGATTTCCGAGGAAGCAAACCGGGCCGGAGTGTGGAAAGCGATGCAGCCCTATCTGGAGGCGCTGGTGTAAATGTCCAGGCGCCGCCGCGACATCGGGGCCTCGGTTCGCGCACGCCTTCTGAGGTTCGCTCGCGAGAAGGGGCGGGCGTTCGATGTCGTCCTCACGCGCTACGTCCTTGAGCGGCTTCTTTATCGGCTCAGCCTCTCGCGGCATCGCGAGCGTTTCGCTCTTAAGGGAGCACTGCTGATCACTGCCTGGTTTTCTGATCCGCATCGCCCCACGCGGGACGTTGATCTTCTCGGGTTCGGCGACTCATCTCCCGAAGGGATTCTGTCGGTCTTCCGCGACGTATGCGCTGTACAGGCCGATGATGGAGTTACATTCGATGTAGAAACCCTCGCGGTCGAACTAATCCGTGAGGATCTCGAATATGGTGGGCTAAGGCTTCGCCTCACAAGCAGGCTGGCCGGCGCGCGCATAGCCACCGTGATCGACGTGGGCTTTGGTGATGCCGTCGAGCCCGGCTTGGAAGAAATCGAGCTGCCAGTCTTGCTTGGCATGCCGGCGCCGCGTCTGCGTGCCTATCCGCGCGAGACCGTGATTGCAGAGAAGTTTGAGGCCATGGTCCGCCTGGGGCGCGCGAACAGCAGGATGAAAGATTTCTACGATGTGTGGATGCTCTCGAAGACGTATCGGATCGATTACGAGCGCCTCGCAAGATCCATCTCGGCTACGTTTAATCGGCGTCGTACGGCACTGCCGGTGGACGTGCCCGATGCGCTCACTTCAGAGTTCGCCGGCGACCCGGTGAAACGCGAGCAATGGCGCGCGTTTGTGAGGGATTTGGAAAGTGATCCGGGACCGCTCGAACGCGTGATCGAACACTTGGCGGGGTTTCTCATGCCGCACGCCGCCACGGCGCGTTCACTACTGCCCCTCACGCGGCGGCGGATTTGAGAATCGAAAGCGCGATCTTGTTCATCCTCGCGTCGCCCGCCGCGACGACCTGGCCGCCATCGTAAGGCGAGCCGCCCGACCAGTTCGTCACGATTCCGCCAGCCGCCTCGATTATCGGGATAACCGGCTGGATATCGTAAGGCTGTAGGCTCGATTCGATCACCAGGTCGATGAAGCCCGCGGCGAGCAGGCAATACGAATAGCAATCGCCGCCGTAGCGGCGCAGCCGCGACTTCGATGCCAACTCGTGAAACGCGTCGCGCTCGGCCGGCCTCGAGAACATCGCCGGGTCGGTCGCGCACACGACCGCGTTCTCCAGCCGCGCGCATCGGCGCACCCGCAGCGGCTTGCGCTGCGAGCCGTGCCTGAATTCCGCGCCCCGGCGCGAACCGACGAACATCTCATCCGTGTACGGCTGATGCATTACTCCGACGATCGGGCGCGTCCCGTCGTTCAGGCCGATCAGGACGCCCCAATGGAGCTGCCCGATGATGAAGGCGCGAGTTCCGTCAATGGGATCGATTACCCACGTCAGGCCGTCGCTTCCTGCGGTGATGCCGTGCTCCTCGCCATGGATCGCGTGGGTGGGATAGACCCGGTGAATCTCATCGCGGATCACCCGCTCGGCCTCGCGGTCGGCGGCGGTCACCGGATCGTATCCCTTGGCGGCGGCCTTGTTGTGGACGGCGATGCGCGATCGGAAATGGGGCAGGATCGTCTGCCCCGCGGTTTCCGCGAGATGGCTCGCGAATGCTGTGTACTCGGCGATCGTTCGATCTTTAATCCGATCTTTAATCTGTTTAATCGTTGGCACGTGACATCATCCCGGACGGCGGTTCGAGTTAGGGCAATTCGTAGCTCGCATCGAGCCACGCCATCATCAGCTCCTCGACCATCGCGGGATTGAGCCCCGTCGCGCCGCCGCCATAGACCGCGCCGCTGCGCGGCGGTGTCGCGGGCGGATT
>DASPQS010000098.1:0-5786 GCA_035624865.1 Binataceae bacterium (SeqCode)
CCCGATCAGATGGCGGGTCTCGGGCGTCAAGGGCACATGAAGCGAGACGAAATCGGATTCGGCCAGGAGACGTTCGAGGTCGGCGCGCTCGGCGTTCGGCGCGGCGATTGACTGTCCGTTCGCGTCAGTGGCGGGCCGCCGCTTCGCCATCCGCTTGCTATCCGGAGACCGATGGTCGTGCGAGACGTAGAGCACGCGCATGCCAAAAGCGGCCCCGCGGCGTGCCATAGCCTGGCCAATCGCGCCCCATCCGATGATTCCCAGGGTAGCGCCCCAGACGTCGCGGCCGAGCATCAGGCGCGGCGTCCACGCGCGCCATCGGTGGGCCCGCACGAAGCGGTCGCCCTCGGCGACGCGGCGCGCGGAAGCCATCAGGAGGGCGAAGGCGAGGTCGGCGGTGGTTTCGGTCAGGACGCCCGGGGTGTGGCCGACGGGGATTCCGGCGCGGGTGGCGGCGGCGAGGTCGACGTTATCGACACCGACGGCGAGGTTGCTGATGACGGCGAGGCGCGGAGCGGCGGCGATGGTGGCGGCGTCGAAACGGTCGCTGACCATGCTGAGGACGCCGTCGCAGTGCTTCAACTGGGCGAGCAGGTGATCGTGAGGCGGCGGCATCTCGTCGTCCCACATATCGACGCGCGCGTCGTTGGCCAGGCGGCGCAGCGCGGCCTCGGCGATGGGGCGCGTGACGAACACGCGCTTTTGTTCTGAGCTGCGACGGGCCACGTGCGGGTTCCAATCAGCGCGGAACCAATGCTATACGCCAGATTCGTGGATGACACTACTATTGGCCAGGTAATCGCGGGTGCTTCGGCTGCGGGGCGCCAGGCGCTCTCCGAAATCGAATCGAAGCGGATTCTCGACGCGATCGGGATCGCGACGGCGATGGCTGAGCCTGCGCGCAGCGCGGACGAGGCGGCCGCGGCGGCGGTCCGCGCGGGATTTCCGGCGGTGCTCAAGGTGATCTCGCCCGACGTCACGCATAAGAGCGAGGTCGGGGGCGTCGTGCTGGGACTGCGATCGGAGCAGGAGGTGCGCGACGCCTTCGAGCGGATCCGGCGGAGCCTCGCCGAGCGCGCACCGCAGGCGCGATTCGAGGGCGTGGCGGTGCAGGCGATGGCGGAGGCGGGAGTCGAGTTAATCGCGGGAATAGTCCGCGACGAGCGGTTCGGCCCGCTGATCGTGGCGGGGCTGGGCGGAATTTTCGTCGAGGTGTTCAAGGATACGTCGATGCGGCTGGCGCCGATCGATGCGCGCGAGGCGCGCGCGATGCTCGAGGAGTTGCGCGGGGTTTCGATCCTGCACGGCGCGCGCGGGGCCAAGCCGATCGATTTTGCGGCGGCAGCCGATCTCCTGGTCAAACTCTCGGAATTCGCCGCTGGTCGCCGCGAGATCCAGGAGATGGACCTCAACCCGATTGTCGCCTACGAGCGAGGGGTCAAGGTGCTCGACGCGCGCGTGCTGCTGGCGAATCCGGACGGCGGGAGCCAGGCGGCGGATCCCAACAAGGCGCGACGGCTCGAAAATCTGCGCAAGGCGTTCAATGCGCGCACAGTGGCGGTGATCGGCGACAAGCGGATGGGCGGCTACATGTGGCTGCGGGCGATGAAGCGCTTCAGCGGCAAGCTCTACTCGGTCCAGATCGATCCGAACGAAATTCCCGGGATCGAGGCGATGGGGGTGGTCAATTACAAGTCGCTGGCCGAGGTGCCCGAGCCGATCGACTACGCGGTGAGCGCAGTGCCGCGCCAGGTGGCGCCGCGAATTCTAAAGGACTGCGTCGCGAACAAGGTCGGCGGGATCGGGTTTTTCACTTCGGGCTTTTCGGAGACGACCGAGGAGCTGGGAATTACGCTCGAGCGCCAGTTGAAGGAGACGGCGACGGCGGCGGAGATCGCGCTGGTCGGCCCCAACTGCATGGGGCTGTACAACGCGGCGACCGGGATGTGCAACTTTCCCGACCTCAACACGGGAGTGCAGGGCGACGTCTGCTTCATCTCGCAGAGCGGCACGCACACGATCAATTTTTCGTCGCAGGCGCCGATTCGCGGAATCCGGGTGAACAAGGCCGCGTCGATCGGCAACGTTTTGATGATCGAGGCGGCAGACTACCTGGACCTGTTGGTGGACGATCCGGCGACGCGGCTGGTCGGGATGTACGTCGAGGGGGTACGCGACGGGCGGCGCTTCTTCGAGAGCCTCAAGCGGGCGGCGGCGCGCGTCCCGGTGCTGGTATGGAAGGGCGGGATGACCGAGGCGGGTGCGCGCGCGACTTTCTCCCATACCGGTTCGATGGCGACGCCGGCGGCGGTGTGGAATTCGATGGTGCGGCAGAGCGGGGCGGTCAGCGTTTTCGGGCTGGACGCGATGCTGGACGCGGTCGAGATGATGGCGCGCGGGCGGGCGATGAACGGCCGGCGGATGGGACTGGTGGCGATGACCGGCGGGCAGTCGGTGGTGATAACCGACACGTTTGCCGGAGCGGGGCTCGAGGTTCCGACGCTTTCGGAATCGTCGTACGAGGAACTCAAGAGCTTCTTCAACATTATCGGCGGCAGTTATCGGAATCCGCTCGATGCCGGAGGGACGATCGGCGGCGGCGTGAACACCGGCAATCTGCAGCGGATACTGGATATCCTCGACCGCGACCCGCTGATCGACGCGATCGTGCTCGAGATCGGCACCGGCATGCGGGCCCATCGGTGGGGTACGCACGAGGACGAGCTGACGTCGCTGCTCGACCGGATCGCGGAGTTCAACAACAAGACGGCCAAGCCGTTCGTCGTGATACTGCATCCGGCGAACGTCGAGACGATCGTGGTGAGGGCGAAACAGTTGGCGCGGGAGCGCGGGCTGGTGGTGTTCGACAGCTTCGAGCGATCGGCGGCGGCGCTGCGGGTATCGTACGACTACTGGTCGGCCCGCGCGGCGCGAGAGGGCGCTTAGGACCGCGGGTCCTGCTAGAATCGCGCACGCGGGGTTGCGAGGCGAATCATGCGTGCGATGGCGGTGAATCGGCCGGCGGCGATCGAGAGCAATCCACTCCATCTGGTTGAGGTCGAAAAGCCGCGGCCAAAGGCGGGCGAGATTCTGGTGCGGGTGCGGACGTGCGGCGTTTGCCGGACGGATCTGCACGTGGCGGAAGGCGACCTTGCGCCGAAGCATCCGCAGATAATCCCGGGACACGAAGTTGTGGGCGTGGTCGAAGAAAACGGGGCGGGCTGCAAGCGTTTCAGTCCGGGAGCGCGGGTCGGGATCGCGTGGCTGCGCGAGACTTGCGGCGCGTGCGCCTATTGCAGGCGCGGACGCGAGAATCTCTGCCGCGAGGCACGGTTCACCGGCTGGGACGATCACGGCGGTTACGCGCAGTGGGCGGTGGTGCGCGAGGATTTTGCCTATGCGCTTCCCGAAACGCTGGGCGATGCCGAAATCGCGCCGCTGCTCTGCGCCGGGATTATCGGGTTTCGCGCGATCAAACGGGCGGACGTCAAGCCGGGCGCGACGGTGGGACTCTACGGCTTTGGCGGATCGGCTCATCTTGCGATCCAGGTGTTGAGGCATTGGAAGTGTCATGTGTTCGTGATGAGCCGCGGCGGAAAGCATCAGGAACTAGCGGAGGAACTGGGCGCCGCGTGGGTGGGCAGCGCGGAGGAACGGCCACCGGCGCCGCTGGATGCGGCGATACTGTTCGCCCCGGCGGGCGAGCTGGTGTTGCCCGCGATGGAAGCGCTCGACCGCGGGGGGATTCTTGCGGTTGCGGGAATCTACCTGACGCCGATACCGACGTTCGATTACGAGCGGCATCTCTTTTATGAGAAGGAGCTGCGCAGCGTAACGGCGAATACGCGTGAGGACGGCGCCGAGTTCCTGCGGCTTGCGGGCGAGATTCCGATTCGCGCGCAGGTGGCGCCGATGGATCTCGAGGAGGCGAATCGCGCGCTCCAGATGTTGAAGCAGGACCAGCTCAAAGGCGCCGCGGTGCTGCGCGTTTCGTGAGGAGGAGCCGGCGGGCGGGCAGGGATGGCGGCGCGGATTGACCTGCTGGTCAAGCGCGGCTAGCGTTGAATCATAAGGAAGAATTGGATTACTGGACGCCTGATCGAGGCGAAGATGCATCCGAATGACCAATCCCTGAACAAGGGCGAATCCGCGATTCTTGGCGATACGGCGGTACTCACGCGGCTGGACAAGGCGGTTGCGTGGGCGCGCAAGTTTTCGATATTCCCGTACCCGTTCGCGACCGCGTGCTGCGCGATGGAATACATGTCGTTGTCGGCGGCGCCGTACGATCTCGACCGCTTCGGCGCGCTGCTGCCGCGGTTTACGCCGCGCCAGGCCGACCTGCTGATGGTGATCGGTACGGTGACGGTGCGGCAGGGGCCAATTCTGCGCCGGGTGTATGATCAGATGGCGGAGCCGAAGTGGGTGATGGCGTTCGGCGCGTGCGCGTCGACGGGGGGATTTTACGACAACTATGCGACGATTCCCGGCATCGACCTGATCGTGCCGGTCGACGTCTATGTTCCCGGGTGTCCGCCGCGGCCGGAGGCGGTGCTCGACGCGCTGATGGCGTTGCAGCGCAAGATCCAGGGACAGAAGCAGAAGCTACTCGGACTTCCGGAAGAACTCAGGAACGGTCACCGCTAGATCGTCCGCACGCGTCATGGAACGGATTCTCACCCGCTGGATGGATATCCCTGATCTGCGCCGAATCGAGGTGTACGAGGCGCACGGCGGCTATCAGGCGCTGCGCAAGGCGCTGTTCGAGATGACGCCGGAGCAGATTATCAACGAGGTCAAGGCGTCGAACCTGCGCGGCCGAGGCGGCGCCGCGTTTCCGACCGGGGTCAAGTGGAGCTTTATCCCGCAGAACTCGAAGAATCCGGTGTACGTGTGTTGCAACGCCGACGAGAGCGAGCCGGGGACGTTTTCGAATCGCTATATCCTTGAGAACGATCCGCACGCGGTGATCGAGGGAATTCTGATCGCGTGCCGCGCCGTCAACTCGCATACCTGCTACGTCTACATGCGGGGCGAGTTCGCAGAGCAGAAACGTTCGTTCGAGCGGGCGCTGGCCGAGGCGCGCGCGCGAGGTTATATCGGCGCGAACGCGATGGGATCGGGCTTCGGCGTCGACATCTGGGTGCATCGCGGCGCCGGTGCGTATATATGCGGCGAGGAGACGGGGTTGCTCGAGTCGCTCGAGGGCAAGCGCGCCTATCCGCGCAATCGTCCACCCTTTCCGGCGATCCAGGGGGCATTCGGATGCCCGACGGTGGTCAACAACATCGAGACGCTGGCCAACGTTGCGCCGATCATCATGCGGGGCGCGGATTGGTACCGATCGATCGGTCCGGAAAAAAGTCCGGGGCCGAAACTGTTCTGCCTGTCCGGGCACGTCAACCGGCCCGGACTGTATGAATTGCCGATGGGCTATCCGCTCAAGGATCTGATCTACGAGATTGGCGGCGGAATCCTCGACGGAAAGAAACTCAAGGCCGTGATCCCCGGCGGCTCGTCGTTTCCGGTCTTCACTGCGGAAGAGGCGATGAAGGTCAACATGGACTTCGACTCGGTACGCGCGGCCGGTTCGCTGATGGGCACCGCCGGCGTGATGGTCATGCACGAAGATACCTGCATGGTCGATGCGCTGAGGGTGATCGCGCACTTTTACCATCATGAGTCGTGCGGGCAGTGCACGCCGTACCGCGAGGGAACCGGTTGGATCGAGAAGCTGATGATCGAAATGGAAGAAGGACGCGGTCGGCTCGAGGATCTCGAGACGC
>DASPQS010000099.1:0-4731 GCA_035624865.1 Binataceae bacterium (SeqCode)
TTCGCGCCCGACGCGGCAGTAGATTCGCGGGACATCCTGTTCCTGACGAGGGCTGGCGATGGACAAATCCCAATTCTACCGCAACGCGCGCCGCGATCTTACCGGACCGCTGGCCGGTATCCGCGTGCTCGAAGCCACCACCAGTTGGGCGGGTCCGATGTGCGGATGCCTGCTGGCCGACCTTGGTGCCGACGTCATCAAGGTCGAGGCGACCGACGGCGAAGTCGGCCGCAAAGTTCCCCCCTGGCTCACCGGCGAAGACGGCCGCGTCAGCTTTCTCCACGCCACAGTCAACCGCAACAAACGGAGCCTCACGCTCGACCTCCGCCATCCCGAGGGCCGCGACATCTTCCTCCAGCTCGCCGCCCGCTCCGACATCGTGGTGCAGAACTTCCGCCCCGGCACCTTCGATAAATGGGGCATCGGTTACGACCACTGCCGCGCCGTCAAGCCCGACGTCATCTACGTCTCGATCAGCGGCTACGGCCAGTTCGGCCCCGACCACGACCGCGTCGGCTACGATCCCATCGCCGAAGCCGCCTCCGGTTTCATGTCGCTCAATGGCTCGCCCGACGGCCCGCCCGTCCGATGCGCGACTTATCTCTGCGACGACCTCGCCGGACTCCACGGCGCGTTAAGCGCCGTCGCCGCAATCCGCCACCGCGACCTCACCGGCGAGGGCAACCATATCGACGTCTCCCTGCTCGATTCCGTACTGTTCCAGTCAAACGGCCTCCTCACGCTCGGCGCGATCGGCCATCCGCTGCGCCGGATGGGCAACGATTCGATGTTCACGGCGCCGATCGAGGTCTTCCGATGCCGGGACGGCGAGGTCTTCCTCGGCGTCCTCCTCGATTCGCACTGGCGCGTGCTCGCGCGCCTGATGGGCCATCCCGAACTCGGCGAACACCCCGATTTCGCCACCGCCGCCGCCCGCGTCGCCCATCGCGACGAGTCCAACCGCCTGGTCGCCGAATGGTGCGCCGGCCGGCGCGTCGACGATGTGATCGCGGCGTGCGTCGAGGCCGGCATCCCCGCCTCGCCCGTGCGCAGCTACGCCGACGCGGCTCGCGATCCCCACGTGCGCGAGCGCGACATGCTCCAGGACATCGCCCAGGAAGACGGCCGCAGCGTGCCGATCACCGGCCCTGCCGCCAAGTTCTCGCGCACGCCCACGCGCGTGCGCTCCCGCGCGGCAAAGCTCGGCGAGCACACCGACGAGGTTCTCGCCGATCTCGGCCTCGATTCCACCGCGCGCCGCCGCCTGCGCGACAGCAAGGTGATCTGACGCCCCAGCCTCACTTCGCGCGGCCCCAGCCGCCGCCGCCCGGCGTCTCGATTCGTATCCGGTCGCCCGGTTCCAGCCGCGCATTCGCCTTGCCCGCAAGCTTGATACGCCTGCCGCCTCGCCGCACGATCCAGTTGGCGCCCTTCGCGCCCTCGCCGCCGCCGTTGAGTCCCCACGGCGCGATCGTTCGCCGCTCCGTCAGCACGCTCACCGTCGACTCGTCGAGGCATTCGACTTCGCGCACGAGCCCGTCGCCGCCCCGCGCCTTGCCCGCTCCGCCCGATCCCCGCCGCACCCGATATTCGGTGATCCGCATCGGGTAGTACGCCTCCAGCGCCTCGATCGGCGTGTTGAGCGTATTCGTCATGTGCGTATGGATGCCGGATTCGCCCGGACGGCCCGGCGCAGCGCCCGCCCCGCC
The DNA here is from genome assembly GCA_035624865.1 of Binataceae bacterium (SeqCode). Classification (GTDB taxonomy): domain Bacteria; phylum Desulfobacterota; class Binatia; order Binatales; family Binataceae; genus JASHZA01. Next base: position 1,710 of record DASPQS010000099.1, read on the forward strand.
CGCGATCGTCTCGTAGTAGGAAAAATGACGCGCGCGGACACTGTCGTAACCGCCGATCGTCAGGTTCGACATCGATCCCGAGCTCGCCGCCGGAATCCGCTCCGGCGCCGCCTTCGCCAGCGCGCGGAACAGCACATCCACGATCCGCTGCGAGGTCTCCACGTTCCCGCCCGCCACTGCCGCCGGCGCCAGCGCATTCACGATCGATCCCGGCGGCGCAACCAGCTTAATCGGCCGCATCAGCCCTTCGTTCGCGGGCACTGCCTCCGCCGCTATACACTTCATCACGTAGAACGTCGCCGACAGCGTGATCGCGTAGTTCGCGTTGACCGATCCGCGCACCTGCGCCGACGATCCGGTGAAATCCACCGTCGCGCGCCCGTTGCCGATCTCGATCGCCGCCGCGATCGGAATCGGCCCGCTGCCGAAACCGTCGTCATCGAGCCAGTCGCGCGCCCGATAAGTTCCCTGCCTGAGTCCGCGCAGCGCCGCCCGCATCAGCCGGTCCGCGTAATCCTTGAGCGCCTCCATCGCCGCCGCCACCTGCGCCCGTCCCACAGCCGCCACCAGCCCGGCCATCCGCTCCGCCCCGATACGTAGCGCCGCCAACTGCGCGCGCAAGTCGCCCTCGCGCTCCTCCCGCACCCGCGTATTGGCGAGAAAAAGTTCGAACACGTCGCGCGCCGGCTCGCCCCCAACCACGATCTTCACCGGCGGCAGCCGGAATCCCTCCTGGTAAATCTCGGTCGCCAGCGCCATCGACCCTGGCGCCATTCCGCCGATATCCGCGTGATGGGCGCGGTTCGCCGCGTACGCGAACGGCCGCCGTTCGCCCGCCAGAAAAATCGGCGCCACCACCGTCACGTCCGGCAAATGCGTCCCGCCGGCGAACGGATCGTTAACCGCCGCGACGTCTCCAGGTTTGAGCGTCAGCCGCTCGATCGCCGCCCGCACCGACAGCGGGGTGGACCCCAGATGGACGGGGATGTGCGCCGCCTGCGCGATCAGTTCACCGCGCCCGTCAAACAGCGCGCACGAATAGTCCCGCCGCTCCTTGATATTCGGTGAATACCCGGTCTGCCCGAGCACCACCCCCATCTCCTCCGCGATCGCTGCCAGCCGGTTGTTCATCACCGCCAGCGTCACCGGGTCGACCTTCATCGCGCCTCCAGATGCAGATTGCCATGATCGTCGCATCGCAGCTCGAACTCGGGCGCGACGTAGGCGGTCGCGCTCAGCTCCACCACAATCATCGGACCGCGTATCCGCGTCCCCGCGCCGATCTCCTCTCGTGCGTAGGCCGGCACCTCGCGATACCCATTTCCCGCGATCACGCGCGCCTTGCTGATCGTCGCCGGCTTTTTCGATCCCTTTGCGACCCGCTCCGGCGCGATCGCCGGGCCCGCCGCATGAGACCGCAGCCGCAGGTTCACCACTTCGACCGCAGCCTCGGGCGCCGCATGGCCGAAGGTCCGCCGGTGCGCCTCGTGGAACTCCTTGATAAAGCGCGGACCCAGCGCCACTTCGATTTCGTAGGATTGTCCGCGGTAGCGCATATCCGCGCGCAGCTCATGGCGAATCGCCGCCGGCGCCGCGCCATGCGCGATCAGGTCCGCACGCGCCCGCGCGATCATCGGATGCGCCCGCCGCATGAGCCGCCGCAATTCCGGCGCCGCGTCGCGCACCGTCAGCGAATATTCCCGCCCGATCGGCGCTCCCAGCGCGCCCCACGCGCACAGCAGCCCCGGATTCCGCGGCAGCACGATATGCCGGATTCCCAGATCGATCGCGAGTTCAGCCGCATGCATCGGGCCGGCCCCGCCGAACGCCATCAGCGCGAAATCGCGCGGATCGAATCCGCGCTCGACCGTGATCACGCGAATCGCCCGCTCCATGTTCGCGTTCACCACCCGGATCACGCCGCGCGCCGCCGCCGCAACGTTGGTTCGCATCGCGCGCGCGATTCGGCTCATCGCCGCCGCCGCCCGCTCCGGATAAAGCCGCATCCGCCCGCCCAGGAAATGCTCCGGCACCAGCCGCCCCGCCACCAGGTCGGCGTCGGTCACCGTCGGCAGCTCGCCGCGCCCGTAGCACGCCGGCCCCGGATTCGCCCCCGCGCTCTCGGGCCCGGCCCTCAGCGAACCGCCCGCGTCGATCGAAGCAATCGAGCCGCCGCCCGCTCCAACAGTATGGATATCGATGACAGGCGTGCGCACCGCGTAACCGCCCGGATAGCTCAGCGTGCGGATTTTCGCGCGCCCGTCGAACAGCGAGACGTCGGTCGAAGTCCCGCCCATGTCGAACGTGATAAACCGCTCGACCCCTGCCGCGCGCGCCAGCCCTGCCGATCCCGCGACTCCCGCCGCCGGCCCCGACAGGATCGTCCGCACCGGCTCCTCGCGCGCAAGCTGTGGCCCAATTGCGTTGCCGTCGGATTGCATCACCCGCAGCCGCGTTCCACCGAGTTGGCGTTCGAGCTTCCCCAGATGCTCGACCATCTTGGGCGCGACGTACGCATTGATCACGGTGGTCGAGAGCCGCTCGAATTCGCGATATTCGGCCAGTATCCGATGCGACACCGAAACCGGATGTCCGATCGGAGCGATCGCGCGCTCGATCGCGTCTTCGCTTTTGGGATTCGCATACGAATGGAGCAGGCAGACCGCGAACGCGTCCGCGCCGCCCTTCTCGGCCGTCGCGCGCACGCGCTGCAGGTCTGCCGCGCTGAGCGGCGCCGCGATCTTCCCATCAAACAGGGTGCGCCCGCCCACGCCAAAGCGCAGCGCGCGCGGCACGATCGGTTCGGGCCGCGAGGGCGCTAGCGCATAGATTTCCGTGCGGTTCTGCCGACCGATCTCGATTAAGTCCTCGAAGCCTGCATCGGTAAAGAGCGCGACCCGCGCGCCCTTTTTCTCGAGCAGCGCGTTGGTCGCGACCGTCGAGCTATAGGTCAGCCCCGACGCGCGCGCGCCAGCGAGCATGGCTTCGAGTCCCGCGATTACCGCCTCCGCCGGATCGTGCG
>DASPQS010000100.1:0-6682 GCA_035624865.1 Binataceae bacterium (SeqCode)
CAGATTCTCAACATGAGCGGCGGGACTGTCATCTAAAGCGCGTATTCTCACCAAATTTCGTCTCTTACTCGCATATGACGCAAGAAGGAATCAAAATGAGTTAGTTGCGGAGAGATGGCCCCTTTGCTAGCGTCCATCGATCTGCAAATCGGGGGGCGGCGTACCCAAGTGGTTAAGGGAGAGGTCTGCAAAACCTCGATGCATCGGTTCGAATCCGATCGCCGCCTCCAACCACCCTCCCCTTCCCCAGCCGCTAGGCACACGGATTACCCCTTGTCTCATAAACTTGAGTTGCTGTGCAGGGTGAAATCCTTCACTGCCTAAAGAGGGGTCGCGACAAGACCCACAGAAGAAAGGGCGCGAACCATTGGTCCGCGCCCCTCCACAGGCGAATCGGTCGGCACACCAACTAGGAAGTGTGCTCGACTATGAACTTGCCGATCCTATCGATGGCCTGCTGACCCTCGGGCAGAATCTTCGCGAAGACGTGCCAGACGTGCATCATCTCATCCCAGACCTCGAGATCAACCTTGACTCCGGCAGCCTTCGCTCGTTCGGCTACGCGCGTCGAATCATCAAGCAGAATCTCAGCGTCGCCGACCTGGATAAGCAGCGGTGGCAGGCCACGATAGTCACCGTAGAGCGGCGAGGCGAGCGGGTCTTTCGGGTTATGGTCCCCGATGTACATCTTCGCCATCGGAAGCAGATTCGCCGAACCGACCATCGGATCCTTGGCGGCCCGAGTCTTGACCGACGCCCCCGTGCCCTCCATGTCGGTCCATGGTGAAATCGGAGCGGCTGCGGCCGGCAGCGGCGTACCTGCGTCGCGCAGGGCGAGCAAGGTCGCGAGCGTGAGTCCTCCGCCTGCGGAATCCCCGGAGATGGCGATCTTCGACGGTTTGTAGCCCTGGCCGAGCAGCCATCGGTAAGCGGTAGTGGAATCTTCGACCGCAGCGGGGAAGGGATGCTCCGGAGCCATCCGGTAGTCGAGCGCAAGGGCGCGCGCCTGCGAGGCCCGCGCGATCCTCGCGATCATCGCGCGATGAGTGTTGATCGAGCCCATCACGTAACCACCGCCATGGAGGTAGAGGACGACCCGATCGTCCGCGGCGCCCGGCGGCACGATCCATTCGGCCTTGACCCCGCCCGCATCGACCGCTTCGCACTTGACATCGCTGGCGACCCGTTCGGCCACTTTCTCCATTCCGCCGCGCATCTGGCCGACCGTGGCGTTCGGATTGCGTGGTTGGGACTGGATGATTTCGAGCACTTTGGCAAGTTGAGCACTAGCCATGTTTTAGTTCCCTCCCGCAGTATCGGTTACCTCTGGGTATCACAGACGTGCGCCGCTCGTGAAGGCAAGCGGCCGGAGCGCGTCGTTCCTTCAGCCGAGCTTTGGCTGGCGCCGCGAATCCGGAACGAAACCATGTCGAGGGCGTTTCCTCCAGGCCCGACCAGCGAAAGCGTATGGACCCCCGGGATCGGGGTCCAGAGCCTGACCCCGCGAACCGGTCCGAAGTTCTTGCGATCCAGGGTCCAACGAGCGTCCTTGGCTCCATCATTGGCGACAAAAGCCATTTCCTGCTGGCCGAACGGGATGTCGGGATCGAGCGCGATCACGGAATCAGCCGCAGGAGAAAGGATTCGCGGCCGGTTATCCAGATTGGGTGTCGGCAGATTCGGCTCGGTTCCGGCGATGAACCACTCTTTGCGTGCGGGTTCCACAGAACGTGGGAATTCGGCAGTCTGCGTCGTCACGCCGGCCGGAGGCGCGGGGCTTCGAGCGCCGAAACGGTCGTAGAGATAATTCATCACATCGAGCCAGACCGGAGCGGCGCCGGTGATGCCGCTCACATCATGCATCGAGGCGCCCGAGAAATTCCCGACCCAGACGCCGACGGTGAATCGGCTGTTGAAGCCGACGCACCAGTTATCGCGCATGTCCTTGCTCGTGCCGGTCTTGACCGCGCTCCAAAAGCGCGTTGCCAGGCTGTTTTCGAGGCCAAAGGTTGTGGAACGACTGGCGCGGTCGGCAAGAATATCCGCGATGACAAAAGCAGTGGCGGCTGAGTAAATGCGCCGCGGCGGCAATTGCGTTTCACCGCCGGAATTCACCAGCGTCAATGGGGAATACAATCCTCCGGTTGCGATCGAGCGGTAAGCGTTGGCGAGATCCCAGAGGCGAACGTCAGCGGAGCCGAGCGCGAGCGCTGAACCATAATAGTCACCCTGCTCGACGATGCCTTCGAAGCCAAGCGCCCGCAGATCGCGCGTGAACGCCTCCAGACCGACCAGGCCGACGGTCCTCACCGCCGGCACGTTGAGCGACGAGGCCAGCGCGACCCGCGCCGAAACCAGGCCGCGGAACTCCCGATCGTAATCCAGCGGCCGGTAGAGACCGCGCTGCTCCGGCAGTTCCAGCGGGGTATCCTCGAGCAACGAGGCCGGTGTGAGCAAGCGCTGTTCGAATGCGCGCGCATAGAGAAACGGCTTCAGAGCCGAGCCGGGCTGGCGCAGTGCGCGGACCCCGTCAACGTACGGGGCGCTCGACAGATCGCCGGAGCCACCGACGTAAGCCCAGACTTCCCCGGTCGAGTTCTCGACTACGATCACGGCACCGTCATGGACGTTGCGATCGCGAACCTCGGCGATATGGCGATGTAGTGCTTCGAGAGCAACTCGTTGAACGCCGCGATCGAGCGTGCTTTGTACAGTCAATCGGTCGTTGCGCAACAATTGTTCGGCGACATGCGGAGCTAAAGCGACTCGGGCAAAATCGTGAGAAGGCGCGGCCAGTGCACGCTCGACCGCGGCCGAGAGTTCAGCCTGCGGCGGAGCATTCGCGCCGAGCGTGCGGCCAAGTGCGACTGCCCGATGTTCGAGCGCGGTCTTGCGCGCATTAGGTGCCTTGATCAGCGTGGCCAGCACGATCGCCTCCGCACCGTTGATTCCATTGGGAGCCTTACCGAACATCAGGCGGGAGGCAGCACCAACCCCTTGCGTCTCGCCGCGCCAGGTCACCCGGTTCAGGTAGGCTTCAAGAATTTCCTGCTTGGACCATCGCCGCTCGAGTGCGAGCGCAGCAACAATTTGCCTGAGTTTCTGGGCCACGGTCCGGCGTGGACCGCCATGTGAAATCCGTGGATCCAGCGTCGCTGCGAGCTGCATGGTTATCGTGCTCGCTCCGCGCGAATGATGGCCCGTCAACCAACGCGCGATCGAGCCCGCAATCGCCTCCAGATCTACGCCATGATGATGGAAGAAACGGCGGTCTTCGGAGGCGATCACTGCTCGAGACAGCGCTGGCGAGACGGCACCGAGGCTGGTCCATGCCAGCCGCCGTTGGTGCGGATCCACACGCAACTCATGGACCGGCTCGCCGTTGCGGTCAAGCAGTTGTGCGTCCGAGGGCTGCCATCGCGCGCGAACTTCCGCGAAGCTCGGCACGGTGGACCAACACAGAGCGAGCGCGGCCAGGACTTCGATTGTGGTCAGCGCGCCGTATGCGACCCAGTATCTCATTCAGCGCGCGACCTCGAACGCAGCATTCGGCAACTCGCCCAGCATCTCGGGTTCGTACAGGGCTTCGACCCGAGTGGCCGGGAGCAGGAACGTCCCCGACTGATTCAGGCGGATCGTGTATTCGATCTCGAAAGTGCCCTTGGGTACGAACTCGTAGTAGGCGCGGAAGGCGTCAAATGCCCGCTCGGCGAATGTGGGCCAGAGAAAATTCAGGTTGTCGGCGGCGTTGTTTTCGCCCGAAACCGCGATCGCCGAGTCGCGCTTGAGGCCGATTCCGAGCTGCGAAGCGCCGGCGGGAATCGGATCGTTCACGACCACCCACGTCATATCGGTCTGCGCCTCGATCGAAAGGTGGACACGGACAAGGTCGCCGCGGCGCCACCCACCACGGTTGCCGCCCTCGACCGGCGTAAAGGTCTTGCTGATCTTGTAGCCAGTTGAGAATGGAGATTTGAGCGGGATTGCCGCGCGCGCTTGAATCTCGGCCCAGGGGCTGCCGGTGCCGTTGTGATCGAGCCGAAGTTCTGCCGGCGCGGAAGGCCATTGGAAGCTGAGACTTTCACCCTTGGGCTGGCGGGTCCAGTCGATCTGCCGCGACGTGGCCGCGAGCGAAATGTTGGTCGTTCCAGCGACCGTTACGGCTTCGAAAGCGCGCGTGAATTTTTCTACGGCCAGCGTCCCCCAGGCGTTTGCGAGTGTGGTGGTCCAACTGCCTCGCGCTTGCATCCGAAGCGCGCCCTGCATCAAACGCGGCACGTCCTGCTGCCAAAGTTTGTGATCGATCAGGAGCAGAATGAGCCGGTCCGTGCTGCTCTCCGCATCGCTCATCAGCCACCACATGCGATTCGCCGACAGGTGCGCGGCGGTGCCTTGCCAGTTAATCCGCGAGCGCATTATCTGTTCGGCATCGGCCATCCGATGCGCGCGATCGGGGACTTCCGGCAGCTGCAGCAGAATGTCCCACCATTGGATTACCGTCGCATCGGGCCAGAGGTTGGGCTCGATCGTGATGCTTCCCAGCAATGCAGCATCGGCCTTGCCGGCGTAGGAAAGCGCGTCGATGGCCGCAATTTTCCGAAGCGGCAGATCGGCCCCCGCCACCGCGCCATCGCGGATGACGGCGCCCTCGACAAAGGCGCGCAAACCCTTGACCATCGCGGCCTCGGACTGCGTCGGGATCGGCAACCCGGCCTCATGCACGATCGACATCACGTAGGATGTGAGAACATCGCTGCCGCGATCCATACCCGGGAAAAACTTGAGTAAGCCGTCCGAGTCGAGGTAGGTGGGCAAGTCGGCGGCGAGGCTGCTCCAGAGTGCGGGATCGCGCAGGACCACGGCGCGTGAAACGCGCTGCTCGAGGCATACGTACGGGTAAAGACGCATCCATTCGCGCACACTTTGGAGCCCGGCCGCGAGCGACGGGCTCAACGAGATCTGGACTTCGCCTTCACCCGCGAGCGCATCGTCAGGAAGCGCAACCGGTTGCGCGACCGGCTTTTCCAGTCGCACCAGCGTCGCCTGATAGGTTCTGACCGGCACGACTTTCAGCACGCGTTGGACCAGAATCAGGTGATCTGACGGTCCCCGTGCGACAACTGCATCGAGATGGTATCGCAGGTCGGGAGCGTCAGGCGGCACCGTCACTTTCCAATCGAGAGTTCTGCCTTCGCCCGGGGCCAGTTCGATCTTCTGCGCCGGAAAGCGAGTAGAAAGCCCCTCGATTCGCGTTGCAACATCCGCCACGAATGCACGCTGCGACGAATTGCGGACCGTGAACTCGGCGTCGAACGAGTCGCCCGCCCTGATGATGGGAGAAATCGCCGGAAGGATCATCAGATCCTGCGTCGACTGGATAAGCGCCGAGCCAGTTCCAAACAGGCTCGCGCCGCCGCTGGCCACCGCGACGATGCGGAAGCTGGTCAACGAATCGTTAAGCGGCACCTCGACCGAAGCGTTGCCTTGGGCGTCGAGAACGACGGCAGCCTTCCACAGCAGCAACGTGTCGAACAGTTCGCGCGTGATTCGGCGTCCGCCCCCGCCTCCAGGCGGTAGCGCCTTGAGACCGTAATGCCGTTTGCCGACGACCTGCATCTGCGCAGTCGCCGTGTCCACCTCATATGGCCGACGGCCCATCATGGCATCGAGCAGTTTCCAGCTTTCATTGTCGGCAAGTTCGAGCAGTCCCTGATCGACAGCGGCGATCGCGACTTCGCTGCCCGGCGGCGGAGCCTCGCCCGACGCGGTTCTGACGGCGATTTTGACGTGCGCCTTCTCGCGCACATGGTAGACAGCGCGGTCGGGAGTCACCGTGACATTCAGGCGGTTGGCGCGCCATCCGACTCGGATTTCGGCGATGCCGAGCCGAAAGGCGGGTTTGCCAAGGTCGAGCATTCCGGTGGGCTGAATCGATCCGATCCGTCCACGAATCACGAGCACAGAGACGAACACGTTGGGCGCATAATTGCGGACGGGAAGGGTTACGATTGGGTTCCGGCCGGAGAGGCGGATCACGGAGGAGGCGATGATGCCCTCGCGCTCAACCGTGACCAGCGCGGTGGCTTCCGCAAACGGCATCCGCACCTGGAAGCGCGCGAGCTCGCCCGGCTCGTACTGCGGCTTTTCGGGCAGCACGTCCATGCGATCTTCATCATGCGCCGCGAACCAGAGGCGAGCCGGACCGGGAATATAGACCTCGGCGTTCGCGGCGCTCAGATTTCCGGCGTCGTCCCGAACCGAGGCTTGTACGACGGCCTCTCCGGTCACCGGCGACCTGGCCTCGCATATGAGCAAGCCCTGCCGGTCGGTGACGCCGGCGCACAACTCACGCGCGGGGCGCGTCTGGACTGTGTTGTCGTACGCATAGAAACCGCCCACCAGCCGTTTGCGGTACGAGAAGCGGATGCGGCTGAAAATATCGACGCGCACCGGAACATTAGCCACCGGCTTGCCGCGATCGCCAATGACCGCGACACGCAGCCGCACACGATCGGGCGAGGAGGCCCAGTCGTCGGTTCGAATACCGACGAGCCATTTCGCCGGCCACACGGTGACCGAATTGGCAACCGTCTGGACTTCGCCGTTGGGGTCGCGGAACTCCATCTCGGCCCGAACGCCAAGAACAGTTGCCGCGTGAGGTATATCTGTGATGTCGTCGCTG
>DASPQS010000101.1:0-8563 GCA_035624865.1 Binataceae bacterium (SeqCode)
TTCGCCAGCATGTCCATGAGTCCGCCCCGGAATTCGCATGAGGCGGGCTTCCCATCCCGGGTCTTCAATTCGCTCGTTAGAACCTTCTGGTTCTCCGCCGACAGGTGAGAATAAATATTCTGCTGCTGGCTCGTGAGTTTGGCCGTGCAATCTTCCGCCCGCCCAACCGACGGAGCGATAGCAATTGCCAAAACCGCAATCGCACCAAACAAGCAGTATCTCATCATGGAGTATCCCATCGTGGTCCCCCTGGTCCGATTTTTTGTCCTGATTTTCGCGGATTTTCGACTGCTTGCCGTGGGCGCCCGTTCGGCCCGTCATCCGCGCGACAGCGCCCGCCGCAGCGCCGCCACGTTCTGCACCAATTGCGCCGGCAGATTCAGCGTCCCTGCGACGTTCGAGTATGGATAGAGCCGCCCGTTTATATGCGCGTGCAGCGGCAGCCCTCCCCCCTGATGGATCTCGTAATCGAGCGGCAGCGGCCCCAGCACCCTGATTATCCGGAAAATCGCCCGCGCAAATGGCCGCAACGCTTCCGGCGTCAATTCACTCATCATCCCGCGAAATTCCGGCATGATCACGTCGTAGCTGCGCGGAAACGCTCCAATCGGGCTCGCATAGCTGACCACCCCGTCGCGCCGGTCGATCAGGAGCCCGATCCGCTCGACCAGGTCGATCAGCTCGTGCCAGAGCTGCGGATTCTCGCGCGCCGCGCGCGCTTCCGCCTCGGCTATCGGCAGCGGATGCGGCGACCCGATCACCTGCTGATGGGGATGTGGTTGCGAGGCGCCCGATTCGCGTCCCTGGTTCTTGCGGATAATCACCGAACGTACGGCAGGGTTCTCCAGCACGTGTGTCATCAGCCTGACGTCGGTCATGACCAGATGGTAGAAATGCTCCTCGCCGAGCGCGCCCGTGCACATCAGATCGTTGACCGAACGGGGATTTTCCAGGAAATGGCGCGGGTCCTCGACCACGATATACGACTCGTTGCGCCCGCCAGTGAGATTTTCCGGGATCCGCGGAAACAGGTTGTTGAACACCCGGATCACCCAGGTCGCGCCCTCAACGGCTTCAACACCGTTCCAGCCCGGAAGCTCCTCCGGCGTAATCCGCATCAGCTCGGCTGGGGCGTGCCGTTCGTTTCCGGGGCAAAACGGGCAGATCTCGATCGCGTTGCGCAGCGCGCCGGGGTCGGGCGGCGGCGGGTCCGGGTTAAGCTCCTCGCGTCCCGCCAGCGTGAAGGCGAAGCTCTTTCCCCGCACGTCCACAACATACGAGATCACCCCCGAAATAGGGTTCTTGATCCACAGCAGCGCGCCATCGCGTAACTCATGTTCGATCGGCATAAGAGTAGGACACTTTAAGCACGGCGATGCGCTTGTTTTCAACGCATATCGCGGTTCCGCGCACCCGCCTGGAAACGGATCATCTTGACTCCGGCCTGCCCCTCAGCTACCTATTCTACAGGGACACGGCCCTTGATAGGGCCCTGAATGACGCATTGGGGTCTGGCGTCTCGCGTATGCGGGCACCAGGCTTTTTTTTGGCCACAAACGTGAGGATGGAGTTCCCCCTCCGCTAAGCCGTTAAGGTGCCTGCGCAAAAGAAATACCTCTTCACCCCCGGCCCGGCGCCCGTCCCGCCCGAAGTCCTGCTGGCGATGGCCCGGCCGATGATCCACCATCGAACGCCCGAGTTCAGTAAAGTGCTCGATTCCGTGCGTGAAGGCTTGAAGCCGCTCTTCGGCACACGTCAGGAAGTCATACTGCTCTCCTCCAGTGGCACCGGCGCGATGGAAGCGGCGGTCACGAATCTGATCGCGCCCGGCGAACACGCCGTATTCGTCAACGGCGGAAAATTCGGCGAACGATGGGGTAAGCTGCTGGCTGCCCACGGCGTCGTGGCCCACGAAATAAAGGTCGAATGGGGTCGCGCGGTCCGCCCCGAACAGATCGACGACGCCCTGAAGGCCCATCCGGGCGCCCGCGCGGTCTTTATGCAGGCCAGCGAAACCTCCACCTGTGCCGTCCATCCGGTCGCCGAAGCGGGCGTCGTCACACGCCGCCACGGCGCGATGCTGATAGTCGACGGCATCACGTCGGTCGGCGTCTTCGAGCAAAAGATGGACGAATGGGGTATCGATGCGCTGGTCACCGGCAGCCAGAAGGCCCTGATGCTGCCTCCCGGGCTGGGCATCATCGCCCTGTCCCCGGCCGCCCTCGAACGCGCACAAAAGCTCCGAGCCCCGTGCTTTTACTTCGACCTTCTGCGCGAACTCAAGGCGCAGCGCGACGAGCACACCACCGCTTTTACCCCGCCCGTGGCGCTCATTTTCGGCTTACACCAATCTTTGAGTTTGATTCAGGGTGAAACTCTTCATCATGTCTATGCGCGCCACCGCCTGATGGCCGCGGCGACCCGCGCCGCCGCCCCTGCCCTGCATCTCAGGCTGATCGCCCCTGACAATCCCGCCCCCGGCGTCACCGGTATCCTCACGCCGGATGGGCTCGACGGTTCGGCGCTGGTTCGCCTCATGCGCGACGAACTCGGCATCTCGGTCCAGGGCGGCCAGGATCAAATGAAAGGCAAGCTCGTCCGCATCGGCCACATGGGCTACCTCGCCCCGTTTGATATGCTGGTCGCGGTGAGCGCCTTGGAAATCGGACTGGTGCGGCTCGGCCACCGCTTCGAGCCGGGCGCCGGCGTCGCAGCCGCACAGGCTGTCATCGCGCAGGGGATCTGAATCGCCCATGGCGGAGAACTTCCGCGTCTTGTTGAGCGATTCCCTGGCGGCCCAGGGAATCGAAGCCCTCAAGCGCCATCCTCAAATCAGCTTCGACGTGAAGACCGGGCTCGCTCCTGCCGAGCTTGCCGAAATTATCGCGCCCTACCACGCGCTGATAATCCGCAGTGCGACCAAGGTCACGCGCGCGGTCATCGAGCGCGCGGCGTCGCTCAAGGTGATTGGCCGCGCCGGCGTGGGTGTCGATAACGTTGACCTCGACGCGGCCACCCGCCGCGGCATCGTCGTGATGAACAGTCCGCTTGGCAACAGCGTGACGACCGCCGAGCACACGATCACGATGATGATGGCGCTGGCGCGCCACATTCCCGCGGCCAACGCAGCGTTGCGCGCCGGCAAATGGGAGCGCGGCAAGTTCACCGGCACCGAAGTCTGCAACAAGACGCTCGGGATCATCGGGCTGGGTAATATCGGACGGATCGTGGCCGACCGCGCACTCGGGCTCAAAATGAAAGTGATCGGTTTCGATCCGATTCTTACGGGCGAGGCGGCTGCGAAGATCGGAGTGGAACTGGCAAGCCTGGAAGAGATCTTCCGGCGCTCCGACTTCATCACCGTGCATGCGCCGCTGACTGCGGAGACGCGGGGAATCGTCGGGCGGGCGGCGTTCGAAATGATGAAAAAGGGCGTCCGCATTATCAACTGCGCTCGCGGCGGCATCGTCGACGAAACCGCTTTGTACGAGGCGCTCAAGTCCGGAAAGGCCGCCGGCGCCGCGCTCGACGTTTTTGTCGAAGAGCCGCCGCCACCCGACCATCCACTGCTCACGCTCGACAACGTAATCGCGACGCCCCATCTCGGCGCCGCCACGGACGAGGCGCAGGTCCAGGTCGCGGTCGACATTGCGCATCAGATCATCGAGTTCCTGGTCGAGGGAACCGTCCGCCACGCGGTGAACATCCCGGCGCTCAGCGTCAAGGAACTCGAGATTCTTGGACCTCACCTGAGGCTCGGAGAGAAACTGGGACGCCTGGCCTCGCAACTGATCGCGGAAGCTCCCATGCGCGTCACGGTGGGATTCGCGGGCGAAGCCGCCGAGCTCAAGGCCGAGCCGATTATCGCATCGGTACTCAGGGGATTGCTGAGCGGCTTCCTTGATCAGGAACTCAACTTCGTCAACGCACCGTTCATCGCACGTGAACGCGGCATCACGGTGACCGAGACCCGATCGCGGGGGACGCTCGACTATACCAACACGCTGACGATCACGGTGGAAACGGGACGCAGCACGCACGAAGTTGTTGGCGCGGTCTTCGGCAATCGCGCGCTGCGACTTATCCGAATCGACGGCTACCGAATCGAGGCCGCTCCCGAGGGTTATTTCCTGATGCTGCATAATCGCGACGTTCCCGGGGTGGTCGGCGCCGTCGGCACAGTCCTCGGACAATCCGGGATCAATATCGCCGGCCTCGAACTTGGCCGCGACCGCGCGGGCGGGACCGCGCTCAGCCTGGTCGAAGTGGACGGCCCGGTGCCGGCTCCGGTGCTCGACAGTCTCAAAACGATTCCGGCGATAACTTCCGCCTCGCTAATCAAACTGTGATGGAGCGCCGGTCCTGTACAACAGCGCCGCGCGCGCGGAGGGAGTTGCGCGTGCGGCTATATCCCGAATCGGCTGGGCTACCGCTATGAAGACAGTCGCAGTCGTCGGGTCGCAATGGGGCGACGAGGGCAAAGGCAAGGTCGTTGATCTCCTCGCTGCAGACGCGGATGTCATCGTTCGCTTTCAGGGCGGCAACAACGCCGCGCACACGCTGGTGGTGGGCGGCGAAAAATTCATCCTGCGCCTGGTGCCGGCCGGCGCGCTGCATCCGGACAAGGTCTGCGTGATCGGCAACGGCACCGTGGTCGATCCGATCGCGCTGATGGAAGAGGTCGACGGATTGAAGCGGCGCGGACGCCTGCGCGACGATTCGCTGCTGAAGCTCAGCTACGACGCGCACATGGTGATGCCGTATCATCGCGCGATCGACCGCGCGCGCGAGGCGCGCGCCGGCAGCCGCGCGATCGGCACAACCGGATTCGGGATCGGGCCGACCTACGAAGACAAGATGGCGCGCACCGGGCTGCGCTTCGACGACCTGACCGATTTCAGCGCGTTCAAGGAAAAACTCGAGCGCAATATCCGCGACAAGAACCTCTACTTGAAGACTCTGCTCAAGGCGAAGCCGGTCAACGGCCGCGAAATTCTCGAGCAGATGGGTAAGGTGCGCACGCGCCTTAAGCGCTACCTGTGCGACACCTCCGCCTTCCTGCACGAGGCCGTCAAGGCGGAGCGACGCATATTGTTCGAGGGCGCGCACGGCGCGATGCTCGATATCGATCACGGCACTTACCCCTACGTGACTTCTTCCAACTGCGGAGCGTGTGCGATCTTCGGCGGCGCGGGAATCGCGCCCGGCGAACTCGAGGCCGTGCTCGGGATCAGCAAGGCCTACACGACTCGCGTGGGCGCGGGACCGTTTCCGACCGAGATCAAGGGCAAGCTCGCCAACTTGCTGCGCGAGGAAGGCGCGGAGTTCGGCAGCGCGACCGGCCGTCCGCGCCGAATCGGATGGTTCGACGCGGTGCTAGCGCGTCACGCGATTCGGCTCAACGGGATGTGGGGGCTTGCGCTCACCAAGCTCGACGTTTTGACCGGTATCGATCCCATCAGGATTTGTGCCGGCTACAAGGTGCGCGGGAAGGATTACTCGGAAGTTCCGCCGGACCGCCAGCTGCTGGCAAAGGTCAAACCGGTCTACGAAGAGATGCCGGGATGGCGCGAGGATATCGCGCAGGCGCGCAGCCTGTCGGACCTGCCGGCCAACGCACGCCGGTATCTCGAGCGTATCGCCGAGCTATGCGGCGTGCGGCTCGCGATCGTGAGCGTAGGGGCTTCGCGCGAAGCGACGATCGTGATCGAAAATCCGTTCCTCACGTGAGATTTATTGCGACGCAGCCTCACGAGAGGAGGGCCACGCTAGCCACTGTTCAGGCTTTTAGGTAACTGGCAAACTCTTGCGGCGTAAGCCCAGCTTTGCGGATGAGCGACCGCAGGATTCCCGGACCCAATTCACGATGCAGCGGCACGGTCAAAACAAGCTTTGATTTTGGTCGGACAAGAGTGACGTGGCTACCCTTTTGCCGCGCGACCACCCATCCCGCACGTTCGAACGCCCGCACCGCCTGCGCCCCAGAGCAAACTGATAGTGATGCCATCGCGTCAACTGTGCGACGCGAAGCAACGTCTCTCAAGCACTACGACATTACTGGGTGCGAAGCCCGCGATTTACCGTCAAAATTTTTTTCGCTGCCGGTGAGGCAAGATTTCACTCAGCCGGAGGTTCGACATCGACTTCCGCGATCTCTATCTCTGTGGTCATTCCAAGCTCGCGGCGGGTGTCCAAGCTGAGTTCGATCGCCTCGCGAATATTAGCCAGCGCCTCGTCGATCGTACGGCCTTGCGAAACGCACCCCGGAAGCGACGGGCATTCGGCGACAACCCATCCTTCTTCATCGCGCTCAAGGGTAACCAGAAACTTCATTGTCGCACCCCCATCAAAAATGGTCACCCAGAAAATGGCGTCAGTCAACGCGATTTACGCTCCGCAGACTGCCGCCATGCTCGAAATCGCCACTCCGCGGCGGCCTTGCCGCAGATCGTTGCGGTCGAATCCGTTGGTGCAGTAGCCGAGCGAAATCCCGGTCGCCGGATCACCCCATCCGATCTGCCCGCCAGCGCCGCCATGACCGAAGGTGCTGGGCGAGTTGGTCTTGCCAAATCCGCGGTAGTTCGCAAATCCGTCGCTGCCGGCGATGATCACGCCCAATGCACGGTTGCACTTGTATTTGAAGATCGGATCGAAGTAGTCACCCGAGCGGACCCGCAGCGCCTCTTTGAGCGTTTCTGGCTTCCAGATGGGAGCGCCGTTAGCAACCGGCGGATTGTGCAGCAGGCCCTGATAGAAGAGCGCCAGCTCGGCCGCCGTCATGATTCCGCCGCCGCCGGGCACTCCCGATTCACGCACGACCGGAGCATTGAATCCCGTAATCATGGTCTCGTTGACCTCCGTCTCAGGCATCGGCGGCCACCCCATCTTCTTCATCTCCTCAGGCGTCAGCGCCTCGCCGACGTAGACGATATCCGCGATCCGCTTGTGCTCCGCCGGCGGGATTCCAAGCCGCAATTGCGGAAGGCCGAGCGGCGTGGCAATCCGATCGCGCACGAACTCGCGGAAGTCCTGGCCCGAGCGCCGCTCTATTATCTCGGCCATCACCCAGAAGGCAGAGGTCGCGTGGTAGATGAAGCGCTGACCGACCGGAAACTCGAGCCGCCATGATTTGAAGCGCTCGAGGCGTTTGCCGCGGTCGAGCCAGTCGCGCTGCGGATAGGGTGCGTTAGGAAATCCGCCGGTATGGAGCAGAAGATGCTCGACCGTGATCGCGTCCTTGCCGTTGCTGGCGAACTCGGGAACGATGTCGGCCGCACGCTCGCTGAGGCTGAGCTTGCCCTCGCCAATCAGAATCCACATCGCGGATGAAACGACCGCTTTGGTGCAGGAGAAAACGCAGTAGAGCGTGTCGTTGGTGGCGGGCTGCTCAGAGCCGCCCTGTACGGCGCGCCCGAAGCTCTTTATCGCGCCAACCTTGCCGTTGCGCGCGATCGCGATCTGGCACGAAGGAAGTAGTCCTTCGGCGACCTCGCGTTCGGCACGCTTGAACAGTTCTTCCACCTTAACAGGATCGAGACCAACTTCACGCGGATGCTCGGCAAAAAGCTGGGGCATTGGACCATCTCCCGCGGCGTCCAGGGCCGCCGGTTTAAGTGTCTGCGCCGGCGCCAGGGACGCGGGGCGCGAGCGCGGTTTCCACGACAGATACCATGAAACCGCCTCACGCTTACAGCCTCTCGGCCGGGGTCGGCAGAGACCGCTGGGGACCTTGTGCGGAGATCCAGCCGGCTCGTCCGGGCAGGATCGTACGTACGACCTCGCATACCGGCAGCTCGGCCGCGACCAGGCGGCGGGCCACTTCGCACAATTTCACGAACTTCGCGCCGCGTTCTTTGAGGGCGCGGACGATCGCGCCGAACACCTCGAGTTGGCCCATCCCCTCGGTCTCGGCATGGATCGTGTGGACGTTGAGCCAATCGGGACGAAACTGTTCGAGATAGAAGCGGACGAGATCAGCGGCTGCGGAGAGATTCGGCGCCCCCATCACTTCGTCTAATGTCGGCCAGGTGGTCGGAATCTCCGGGGTCGCGAAAATCTCGCCGTCGATCGAGCAGCGATATGGAGCGCTGCCGCGGGTATCGCTGCGGTAATCGAGACCGACGATGTCGAGCGCTCTCAGAGCCGTCGCGCTGGTGCGCCAACCAGGAGCGGCAAAGCTTCTCGCCCGCGCGGCTGTGATCGCTCGGCAGACTTCGAAGGATTCGGCGATTTCGTCGCAGACCCCGGACTCCCCAAGTTCATCGAGATGGTCCTGCCAGCGGACATGGTCGTATCCGTGCACGCCGATTTCGAACCCCATCCGGAGCGTTTCGCGCAAGACCTCAGGATACGCGAGCGCGATCGGCCGCGCCGGCAGAAGCGTTCCGGAAAGCACCGTGCGCAAGCCATACATCGAGACCGCACGGGTGCGCCGCATCTTGGTCAGGAAGCCGGGATTCTTGAATGCGCGCAAAATTGCGCGGCCGGAATTGTCGGGGCCCATCGCGATGAAGAACGAGGCCGAGACGCCCTCCGCCGCAAGCATCCGCGCCAATCGCGGCAC
>DASPQS010000102.1:0-6526 GCA_035624865.1 Binataceae bacterium (SeqCode)
CCGACGCTTGAATTGATCCTGCTGCTCGCGGTTGCTGCTCAGTTGCCACTGTTTGGGCTTGCGGTCCTGCTCGAATTCAGCGGGCGCAAGAAGCGCCGCATGCCAGAGGCTGAGGCAGAGCCCGAGGTCGAGGTTTCTGTCGAGCGAATCTCCGCGGCGGTCGAAGCTGCACAGCAGGCGCTCATATCGGAAGTCCAGCCCGAGGAAACGCGGATACCCCCTGCGCCAACTCCACAGGCACAAGCACCTCCGCCGCCGGAAATTCCTGCGCCATTCCCACCGTCCGCCGTCGAAGCCGCGACCGGCCCCGCCAAAGCTGCAAGAGTTGCCGTCCCGCAGATATCGCCGGAAAGGGCGCCCACGCGGATCGGCCTCCGGCTGCGCAAGACGCGGGAAAACTTTCTCGCGCGCATTCGGGGTGTGATCACGGGTAGCGCTCGCGTTGATGAAATTTGCGAAGGCCTCGAGGAGGCCCTGATCGGCGCCGACGTCGGGGTCGAGACCAGCCTGAAGATCGTCGAATCGGTACGAGCGAGGCTCGACAAGGATTCCCGGCCCGACAGGATTCGCGAAGCACTCAAGGATGAAATCGAACGTATTCTGATCGCGACCGAGCGTCCGCTCGCCGATAGCGGTGATGCGCCGCTGGTGATAATGATGGCAGGCGTAAACGGCGTGGGTAAAACCACAACGGTCGCCAAGCTCGCCGCACTGCTTAAGTCAGAGCGCGGAAGCGTAATCGTCGCCGCAGCTGACACCTTCCGCGCCGCAGCGATCGACCAGTTGCAAGTATGGTGCGATCGGGTCGGAGTCGATCTGATTAAGCAGAAGCAAGGATCGGATCCGGCCGCAGTAGCCTTTGACGCGGTCAGGGCGGCGGTCGCACGCAAGGCTGCCGTGGTGATTATTGACACCGCAGGCCGCCTTCAGACCAAGACCAACCTGATGGAGGAGCTGAAGAAAATCGCGCGGGTGGTCGGGCGCGAGCTTCCTGGCGCGCCGCACGAAACCCTGCTCGTGCTTGATGCCACTACCGGACAGAACGCCCTCAGCCAGGCAAAACTGTTTGGCGAGGCAGTACCACTCACTGGGGTCGTTCTGGCCAAGCTCGACAGCACAGCCAAGGGTGGAGTGATCGTAGGAATCGCAGAAAGACTCAAGTTACCGGTGCGTTTCGTTGGACTGGGCGAAGAAATCGCGGACCTGCAGGCGTTCGACCCGCGGGAATTTGTGGAAGCCCTGTTCGCAGAGGACGGAGAGGGTCGCGAGGCCGCCAGCGGCACTTATGCAGCTTGACAGTCTGGTTAATCGAAAATTAAAGTTAAGGTGGAATTTTGGCGAGTATGGCAATCGAAGTCCTGAGGGAACTGGACGAGCGGATACAGGCGTCGGTCAACCGGATACAGCAGTTGCAGCGCGAGAACGAACAGCTCGCTAGAAGGTTGGCTGAAAGCGAGCAAAGGTATAACGAAGCCGCGGCCCAGCTAAGGGAGCAGGAGACCGAACGCAACGAAGTCAAATCGCGGATCGCGCAAATCCTGGCTCGATTCGACGGCTTGGATCTAGGTTGACGATGCGGGGAGTCAGCGTCGAGATAATGGGACAAAGCCTCGTCGTTGCCAGTGATGACGGCGACGAGGACCGTACTCGCGCTCTGGCAGTTAAGGTCGACGACAAAATCAAGACGATTCGGGCTACCAGCCGAACGCCGAATTCCGTCAACGCGGCGATCCTCGCCGCATTAAACTTTGCAGACGAGTTGGAGTGCCTGCGCCGAGACCATGAGGCGTTGCTCAGCCATCTGAAGGCGCTTAACCAGCGCCTATCCGATGCGATCGACGGGCCGCGCTGATGGACAACGCGGCTGTTCCAACTCGCGTACCATACAGGTTTGGGTTGATTGAAGGTGGGCGGGGATTGTGGGGCCAAAGATCAAGGCGCATAGCGGCGCTCGCGAATATAGAGGCTTGGACGGTTTGGCAGGTCAATCGGTGGCGGCCTCGCGTCGTTCGGCACGGTACGGCGCATCGGTTTCCTCCCGGGAGACTTGACGTAGACATGGATACGCGTGCGATCCGGCTGATGTTCGAGTCGCGGACTTAGACCCTGCACCCGCCATGGCGTTGTGCGTGGCGGATGATAAGAGAAATTTCCGACGAATCCTGAAGGAGAGCCGGGCGGCTCTGCCTAAGGCGCAGGTTGCGTCGCTTTCGCGGCGAATCGAGGAGCGGTTATGCGCCTGCGCCTGCTATCGTGACGCTGCGACGGTGGTGCTCTATGCCCCCAAAGGTAACGAAGTAGAGACCGCCCTGATCTTTATGCGAGCGCGCGCTTCCGGGCGGCGCCTGCTTTATCCCCGCGTTGTCCTTGAGGGCCGCCAACTGGCGCTGGTTCGGGTCCACGATCACGCGGAACTCAAGCTTGGCGCCTACGCGGTACTCGAACCGACAGGAGCAGAGATTGTGCCTCCCGCGGACCTCGGGCGCGCACTGATCTGTGTTCCTGGCGTGGGCTTCAGCCGCGACGGAGATCGTCTCGGTTATGGCGGCGGCTACTACGATCGCCTGTTAGCCGCGGTGGGGCCGGAGGCGGTCATCGCCGGTCTGGCCTTTTCGTTTCAGGTGCTGGACCAAATTCCACGGTCGCCGGGCGATCGGCGACTCCACTTTATCGTTACAGAGTCCACCCTCCACGTTACCGGTCCGGCGCCACGGCCGGCCGTGGCGGGGACGGACCAAGGAGGTGAACCCAGGTGTTCGTTACAATCGGGTACGTGATCCTGGGCGTCGTGATCGGTGGCGCGGCCTTGTTGGCTTGGACATCGATGCGCCGGCGCAGAGATGTTGCTGCCGGCCAGGCCGCGCAAAACGAGGCTGAACGGATCGTTGAGGAAGCAAAGGCTAAGACCCAACTGCTGATCAAGGAGGCGGAACTAAAGGCAAAGGATGCGGCTGTCGGCGCGCGTGCCGAGGCCGAACGGGAATTGCGCGAGCGGCGGCGCGAGTTTACTGCGCTGGAAGCCAAGCTCGAAGCCCGCGAGGAGACACTGGATAAGCGCCTGGAAGCGTTTGAGCGGCGTGAGGGGGACATCAACCGGCGCGACAGCAACCTGCGTAATCGCGAGAAAGCGATCGGCGACAAGGAAGCCGAGCATCAGGCGCTGATCGATCAGGCGCGCAATCGGCTCGAGGCAGTGGCCGGGCTGACCCGCGAGGAGGCCAAGCGCAGCCTGATCGACGAGATGGTAGGACAAGCTCGGCACGAAGCAGCGCGTCATATCCGCGTGGTCGAGGAAGAGGCGCGCGAAGAGGCGGATCGACGGGCCAAGCGGATCGTCTCGATCGCGATTGAACGGCTGGCGGGCGAATTCGTGGCCGAACGCACGGTTTCGGTGCTCGCGCTGCCCAACGATGAGATGAAGGGACGCATCATTGGCCGCGAAGGGCGCAATATTCGCGCGATCGAGGCGGCCACTGGTGTTGATATTATTATCGACGACACTCCCGAGGCGGTGGTAATCTCGTGCCACAATCCCATTCGCCGCGAAATCGCGCGCGTCGCGATGGAGCGGTTGATCTCCGATGGTCGGATCCATCCCGGGCGCATCGAGGAGGTCGTGCGGCGGGCCGAGCAGGAAGTCGAGGAATCGATCAAGGAGGCCGGCCAGCGCGCGCTGATCGAGGTGGGGGTCCACGGCGTGCACCCGGAGCTTTCAAAGCTGCTCGGGATGCTCAAGTATCGCTACAGCTATACGCAAAACGTGCTGATGCATTCGATCGAGGCCGCATTCATCTGTGGGGCGATGGCGGCGGAACTCGGACTGAACGAGAAACAGGCGCGCCGCGCCGCTCTGCTACATGATATCGGCAAGGCGCTGACTCATGAGGTCGAGGGTTCGCACGCGCTGATCGGCGCCGAGTTGGCGCGAAAGTACGGAGAATCAGCCAAGATCGTAAACGCAATCGCGGCGCATCACGAGGAAGTCAAGGCCGAGACCATCCTCGCGCCACTGGTGGATGCGGCCGACGCGTTGTCGGGAGCGCGACCCGGCGCGCGCCGTGAGGTGCTCGAAAGCTATGTCAAGCGGCTCGAGGACCTTGAAACGATCGCGAAGTCATTCAAGGGCGTCGACAAATGCTTCGCCGTTCAGGCGGGGCGGGAGATGCGGCTGATCGTCGAACCGAGCCAGGTGTCCGACGAGGACGCGACGATGCTCGCACGGGAAGTTGCGCGCAAGATCGAGACGGATATGACCTACCCCGGACAGATTCGGGTGACGGTGATTCGCGAAACGCGCGCGACCGAGTTGGCTCGGTAGCCTTTTACGAGGCGGCGGTGCCCGGACGCGCAGTCGCGCGGGCGCCGCCCGACCTCGGTCCGGCCCCGCTTTACGAACGAAGCGCACAGACGATAAGATTCCGAATGTGCCGACCACGCGGGAATTGCTCGAGACAACGATTGATCTCGAAAAACGCAGCATGGCGCTGTATGCGCGCTTCGCCAAGATTTTCGCCGCGGACCCCTCGTTGCATGAATTCTGGTTCGGGATGGCACGCGATGAAGCGCGGCATGTCGGCTCGCTCGACCTGGTTCTGACCGTCCTTGAATTCGAAGGCGTACTCGACAAACCCAGTCCGATTCCGGTGAGAGAGGGGGCGGTGGAACGCTTGCGCGAGACGCTGCAACGCTACTTGAGCGAACCGGCGCAGCGATTGCCGATAGAGCGCGCACTCGCGATCGCGCTTGAAGTCGAGGAGAGCGAACTCGAAGAGATGGTCGGCGATCTTCTAAGGGCTTTGCAGCAGCACGACGAGTATGAGCGATGCCAACGCTTGCTGGTCCACGACCTCGGAGAGCTGAGCTATATGATCGAGCAGCATTGCCAGGATCCCGCCCTGCTCCAACGCTGCGACGAGTTGGTTGACCATCACGCCGAAACTCTGCGAACCACCGCCGCCGGCCGCTAGGCCCGGGCGCAGCCCATCCCGGCCCGCCGAGGCTACCCTTCACCCTCCTTGGCCCATCCCGCCGGCCCGCCGGGCCCCTGGCATCGCCGCCGAAGCCCAGCTTCACCCTCACGCATAGCGCATAATAGGGTTTTCGTTCAGGGTGAAATCCTTCACTATTATAAAAAAAAGGCGGCAGGAGACGGACGAGGAGGAGGGGGCTATGACTCGACTGGCAAACGCAGCTGTTGGCCACGGGCGCAATCTGATGGTCGCGCTGGCGCTGGCTCTCGGCCTGTCCGCGCTGGGCACACCTTTGGCACTGGCAGACGAAGCCAACCACCGTACGGTCTCCGTGACGATAAACAAGGGCGAGACCTACACCATAGAGGGCGTAAGCAAGAACGTATCGTCACCTGGTATAAAGGTGACCAAGAATCCGAACGCTCTTGTGGTGCGCACCGATGCCCCTGGCAAGATCATTTTGGTTGGTGCGGACGCGGGCACCTGGAATCTGGAAGTCACCCTCGCCAGCGGCGAGAAAGTGACGTATGCGGTCAACGTGAAATCGGAGGCGCCGCCGCAAGGGTCGCTCGTGCCAGGAACCGCTCCAACCGTTATGCCGTGAGCGTACATTTCTGAGAAAAGGTTGGACAGCCCGGGAGGGAGTTGAACCGTGCGTCCAGGAGCCGGTGTTTCTTGAGAGACCGACGGCCCTTGGAAGGCAGTGACGGGACGGTTATAAATTAAAGTCGGCGCTGAGGAGTCGGCTAATTGGCAAGCCACCTGACTCTGGATCAGGCGATTGGAGGTTCGAGTCCTCCCTCCTCAGCCAATCGCGCCTCACGCGGTTGGTTGTGTCGGAGCGGTCCCATCGTCTAGTGGTTAGGACACCGGCCTCTCACGTCGGGAACGCGGGTTCGACTCCCGCTGGGATCACCAGAAAA
Source organism: Binataceae bacterium (SeqCode) (assembly GCA_035624865.1). Lineage (GTDB taxonomy): Bacteria > Desulfobacterota > Binatia > Binatales > Binataceae > JASHZA01. The sequence goes on from DASPQS010000102.1 coordinate 5,894, forward strand.
TATTCGAAACCCTTCCTGTTTATCCGCCCATGCGATGTTTCAGTTGGAACTCGACCGGACCTAGCGAGGACCGTGATGGAGCACACCTGCCCTGTCGAGTTCGTCAATCCGGTCGGTCGAATAGCCGAGATATTCGCTCAGAATCTGAGCGTTGTGTTCGCCCATGGTCGGTGCTTCCAATTCGAGCTCGGCGTATTCTGAAAAGCGCAGCGGAAAACCGGGGACATCGAACTCTCCGAGGAAACGATCCCTGATCGTTCTTACTGTGCGGCGGTACCTCAGATGAGGGTGGTTCATTGCTTGCTCGACCGTCAACGCGGGGGCATAGGGCACGCGATGCGTCTCGAGGGCACGTTCCACGTCTTCGTCGTCCTTAGTGGAATCGACCCAGTCCTGAACGATCCGAATCACTTCCTTGATATTCTGCGCACGCGCGGCCAGAGAGTTGAAGCGAGGGGTCATCCACCAGGTCGGGCCTCTCCATCGCGTGGCACATAGCCGGCCACTGCTGATCGAGGCCTCCGATAATGAGTATGTAGCTGTGTTTTCCTTTGAACATGCCGGCGGGCGCGACCATGTAGTGATGTTCGTTCGTCCGGTGAGGCTTCATTGCACCTCGGCTCGCGCTGAGCA
>DASPQS010000103.1:0-4374 GCA_035624865.1 Binataceae bacterium (SeqCode)
CCAACTTCGAAATGGAACGGTTCGGCCGGTTGCGCCGCCGCACCTGACACCGTCTCGGCATGCCGCCGCCGCATCACCGTTGCATTGAGCCGTTTTTCGACCACTGTACCGGCGCTGGTCTCGACCACCGTCTCGCGCCGCAGCAGGGCATCGCGATGGGCCTGCTCGTCCAGGTCGGCTTTCAACCTCTCGGTCTCGTCCTGAGAAAGCAGGCTCGATTCCGACTGAGCGTGTGGAAGACGCAAGCGGGTGCAGCTCGCGAGTAGGTCTTCGACCGCAACGCCCCATTCAGTGGCAAGAGTTTTAATCCGCTTTCGCGCCATTTTTACTATTTTATTCGACCGTCCGCTCGCTATCCAGTCGCGTGCGAATCAATTCCGCTATTCCCCGCCGCTCGTCAAGAGCAACCCGGCGGCGCAATGAGCGAAATTCCTTGACCTTGCTGCGCACGAATCTTTCCAGACACTCGGTGCGCCGATGCAGGTATCCGCCCCGCCCTGGCAGTAATCCCTCTTTGTCTAACATAACCACTTCGCCGACCGCTGCGACGCGCACCATCGCGGCCTTCGCGTCGCGGCTCATGCAACCCATGCAAGTGCGTTCAGGGCTCTGACTTCGCACCCGCATCGCTCGCGGCCTCGATTACTTCATCAGGGGCGCTCTCGGCCGCTTCACCGCCCGCCTCGGCAAGAGCCCGCTCGGCCGCCTGAGCCTGGGCTTCCGCCTTGGCCTCTTCGATCCGCTTCTTGTTTGCGACCCATTCGCGCGCCGCGTGAATAACCTGACGCGCTCGCTCGGGGCTTATCCCTTCAACTTCGAAATGGTCTTCGTTGGCCTCGGCCAGTTGCTCCGCCGTTCGGAAACCCCACTGGTAGAGCAACTCGGCGTTGATATCGCCAATTCCCGGAATCGCGTTGAGCGACGCGCGCGCGGCTCGCGCCTCCTCTTCCGCCTCCGAATCACTGCGCACGTCGAGCTTCCATCCAGAGAGGCGATGGGCCAGACGCACATTCTGGCCGCGCTTGCCGATCGCCAGCGAGAGCTGATCGTCCGGGACGATCACTTCCATCCCGTGCTCATCCTCGTCGATGATCACCTTCGAGACCTTGGCCGGCGCCAGCGCGCGGCACACCAGTTCGGCCTGGTCGTCCGTCCAAGGCACAATATCGATCTTCTCGCCGCGCAGCTCCTGAACTACCGACTGGACGCGCGTGCCCTTCATCCCGACGCACGCCCCCACCGGATCGACGTCGCTGTCCTTCGAGTAAACCGCGACCTTGGCGCGCCCGCCCGGTTCCCGCGCGGACTGGCGGATTTCGACTATTCCTTCGTAGATCTCCGGCACCTCCTGCTCGAACAGCTTCATCAGGAAGAGGTTCGAGGTGCGCGACAGCACGATCGAAAGTCCCTTTTCCGAAAGATCAACCTCGACGATGAGCGCCCGGATTCGATCGCCCTGGCGATAGCGCTCGTGTGGAATCTGCTCCTTTTCCGGCAAAATCGCCTCGGTCCGCCCGAGATTGACGATCATGTTCTTGCGCTCGAAGCGCTGCACGATCCCCGAAACAATTTCGCCCTTGCGATCCTTGAATTCGTTGTAGATCTGTTTGCGCTCGGCGTCGCGGATATGCTGAATCAGGTTCTGCTTGGCCGCCTGCGCCGCTATCCGCCCCATCGTCGCGGTGTCGAGCTTGATCAGGATTTCGTCGCCGACCTGGGCTTCCGGATCATACTTCTCGTGAGCCTCCTCGAGCTCGACTTCCGAGGCCGCGTTGGCCACTTGTTCGACCACGGTCTTGATTTCGAACAGTTCGATCTCGCCGATGTCCGAATTGAAGCGCGATTCGATGTTGCGGTCGGGACCGAACGTGCGCCGGGCGGCCGAATGCATCATCTCCTCGACCGCGGTCACCACGATCGCCTTGTCGATCCCCTTTTCCTTCGAGACCTGCTCGATAACCCGGTTCAGATCAACCGACATAACGCCTCCACACGGCGCTGCTGATTGCCCGCGCGATACGTCTGCGGCGCGCGCGAGGAACCCCTCGCCCGCCGCCGCGCCTTTTCATCTCCGCGAATGGTTTCCCGCAAAGTCGTGCTCGTAATTCGCCCCTTGTATCTCGTCAAAGCGCAGCGCTTGGCGCTGTCCGCTCTGCTCGTCGTCCACTTCGATCCCGGCGCCGTTCACCTCGGCCAGCCTGCCGGCAAACAGCTTGCGGCCCTCGTGCGGCTGGAAGGTCCGAATTTTCACGCGTTGGCCGCGATACGCCTGGAACTCCTTGAGCTTCGCCAGCGGCCGGTTGATCCCGGGTGACGCGACCTCCAGCGTGTACCGCCCCTCGATCGGGTCGTAAACGTCGAGCAGGTCGCTCAGAACCGGGCTTAACTTCTCGATATCGCTCAGCGCGATCCCTCCGCCCGGCTTGTCCACCAGAAGCCGCAACAACGAACTGCGCGTACCCTTGCGGAATTCAACGCTTACCAGCTCGAAACCCTGCCGTTCGATATGCGGTTCGAGCAATTCCACGACCTTTTGTGCCACCGGATTAAGCTGCAACACCATCACCGGCCATTCCCCTCGAGGTTCGCCTCCAGGCCAAGCCCAAAACCGTGATTTTCCCGGGAGCAAGTGGCGAACTAACAAAAAAGTGGGCAGCAGCCCACGCACTCAGGGTATCACTCCCGCCCCTCCACCTTCAAGGCGGTTTCCCGCGCCCATCCGCCCTTCACTCAGCGCTTGTCTGCGAAGCCTCGATCCTAATCCGTCGTGGATAGTTGCATTACGGGTCTATCAGTCGCTGCCTTGCGTCAACATTTTCTTCTTGCCACATTTGCGCAACGCTCTGAACAGGGCTTCATGCAAGGCCGGCCCCTGTTCACAAAACGTGCAGGGGGAAGGAAACCATGAACCCGGATCGGGCTGAACGCCAGGATAAGTTCCTTGCCATCGCCGCCGCACACGCGGAGGACTTCAAACAACGCGTCGCCCAGCACGACCGTGAGAACTCCTTCCCTCACGAAAACGTCGCCGCGATGAAGGCCTCGGGCTACACCAACATGACCGCTCCCGCTGAACTCGGCGGTGGCGGCGCCGACATTCTCGATCTGGTGCTGGCGCAGGAGCGGTTGGCGCGCGGCGACCTGCCGACCGCGATCTCGACCAATATGCACCTGTTTGCGGTCGGCTGGCTGTCCGAGATCTGGCTGGCGGACGGCCGGAAACCAGGCTTTTTGCAATCCTTTCTCGAGTCGGTCGTGCGCGGCCGCCTGATCCTCGGGGCTGGCCTCAGCGATCCGAAGATCAACAGCATGCTCGGCTTCGGCGGCGCGATTAACACCTCCCGCCGTGCGGAAAAGGTCGCGGGCGGCTTCCTCGTTAACGGCATCGGGCGGTTTAGCACGATGTGCGCCGCGGCCGACTTCCTGTTCGAAACCGCCCGCTACGAGGATCCGCAAGCCGGCCCCACCCTGCTCTCCTTCTATCTCCCCGCCAATACTCCCGGCATCAGGATTCAGAACAACTGGGACACGATGAGCATCCGGGCGTCGTCGAGTCACGACATCGTATGGGAAAACGTTTTTGTCCCTGACGAGAGCGCCAACCGGCGGCCGGTTGGCCGATGGGATCAGACGATGAAAATCTTCTGCCGATGGAATCCCTCGCTCGAGGCCTGCTACCTCGGCCTCGCCCAATCAGCACGCGACTGGGCGATCAACTGGACCGCGCAACGGCGGCAGGAGCCCTTCGATCGCCCGATGAGCCACTATCCGCAGAACCAGTTCCTTGCCGCCGAGATCGAGATCGGGATTCGCGCCGCGCGGGCGCTGCTCGTCCACACTGCCACCGCGATCGCAGAAACGGCGCCCTCCGAAGAGCCGCCGATGATGGACATCATCGCCTGCCATCACTTCGTGATGGAAACCGCCGTCAGTGTGGTGGACAAGGTGATGCGGATGGTCGGCGGGGCGGCGTTGTTCAAGTCCAATCCGCTCGAGCAGATGTATCGTGACGTGCGCGCCGGAATCGTCCATCAGCCCTTCCAGGGCTATGACGCGCTCGCATGGCTGGGCAAGCTCGCCTTCGGCATCGATCACAATACCCTGCCCCGCTGGGTCTAGCGCTCGGCCGCACCTCCGAATCGCAAACCTGTTGGCCTGAGGACGAGTGGCCCGCCAAAACGGTCCAAAAAAGAGCCCCAAGGTATCCTCGGACGCTCCGCGCGCGAATAGCTCAGCACTTGCGCGAGACTCGTTTCGCCTTCAAGCTGCGCTGCAGCCCGGGACATGGCGTGGACCAGACGGCCACCCATCCTCCAGCACGCCCAGGTGGCAGCCGGCTCCTGTGGCTTTCGCTTCTCTGATTGACTTATATGT
>DASPQS010000104.1:0-14056 GCA_035624865.1 Binataceae bacterium (SeqCode)
CGCGTTAGAGGCGAGTGCATCGGGTGTGGCTACTGCCCCCTCCCTTGATCAATCTAAAACGCAGTTCGCAGACTCACCTGCTCGCTCCGCTAGCGCTCCCCTGGACATGGGGAGGGGCCAGAAAAAGAGCGAAACAGAAGAGAGATCCTTCGTGATGCTCAGGATGACTCCACCTGGCCGAGCGTTCGCGCTCGGCGTCCTCCCTTTGGAGGGATTAAGAAAAGTGTCTGGCGAAGCGTTTTGGGAAAAGCCGTGTCCTACCCGCGTTTCGCGCTGAAGGGAAACCTGGCGCTCCAGGCACCTTAAGGAGTGTCGGTCAGCAGTGGAGAGGCTGGGTATGACCAAGAAACAGATGGTGGAGCTAGAGTTGTGGGCCAAAGCCCGCTTTGAGTCGATCGCACCGGAACTCGCTAACTTCGGCCTGATTGATATCGCGTTAACGGATCCGAGCATCAGTGAACAACTCCTGCGGGAACCGTCGCCGAGGCGGCTGCCGATCAATGGGGATGTCCACTTCGGAGTCAAAACCGGTTACCGACGGGCGACGGCGGTCCGCCGTCGCCGAGCGAGGTTCCATTCGCCGCGACCGATACGAAGATGCCCCGAGAGTGCCTGAGGCCGCTGGCCCTCACCTGCCTCGCGCGTCCGCGCGAGGCCAGCTTAATTCTTAACGCAGCTCGCAGACTCGCTTGCTCGCTACGCGCGCAGGGCGCGCTCCGCTAGCTGGCTCCGCTAGCGTATCTTAACGCAGCTCCATCAGGCTTCGCCTTGGCGAAGCCGAGCGGGCGAGTCTGCGAGCCGCGTCAACGATCAGGACTCGCTTGCTCGCTACGCACCGCAACTCTTTATTTTAAACGCAGTTCGCAGACTCACCTGCTCGCTCCGCTAGCGTAGCTGGCTCCGTTGCCGTCCCCTTGGACAAAGGGAGGGCCTTTTCAGAATCGGAGCACAGTGAATCTGGTGGCTAGCGACGCGCGTAGGCTTTGCCGTGGCGGAGGAGGAGGAGCTTGCGCGGGCCGGTCGAGGATTCGTAAATCGGCGCGAGGTCGAGCGACTCGTCCTTCTCCTCGGCCCATACGTCGGCGGGGATAATCACGTAGCCGGGCGGAGCGTCGCCGAGCTTGCCTTCGATCGGCGGCGCGTCGCGGTCAAGATAGAAGAGCAGCGGAGCCGGTTCGCCCAGGCCGAAGCTGTAGAGCGGTTCGCCGGGGCCGACGATGCGGTTGATTTGCGCTGCGGTCTGCCGGTAGGAATCGCCGCGGCAATCCCGGACTTCCTTGTACGGAAAGTAAAAGAAGTTGAAGACGATAAGCGCGGCGCAGGTGACCGCGACCGCTGAACGCAGGACGCGTCCCCAAAAGCCGGTGCGGGCTAGGGTTCCGAGCCACCAGGCGAGAATCACCGCCGAGGGCGGCCATAGCGGGAGCAGGTAGGCGCGCCGCTTGTAGGCGGCCACGCTGAAGAAGAGAACGGTCGCGATCCAGAAGATCGCGAAGAGCCGGACGCAGTGTATCGCGCGATCGGTGGCGGCTTCAGCGGGCTCATCCTGGCCGGGAGAGCGCCAAAAAGTACGCAAGGCGAAATAAACCGCGAGCGGGACGAGCAGGCTGAGCGGTGCGGAATTAACCAGGATGGGCTTGACGTAGTACCAGGGGGCCATCGCACCGAGCGCGCCGAAGAAACGGCCGAAGTTTTCGCTGCCGATCTGGCGATGGAGAAAGCCGTAGCGATTGCCGAACAGACAGGCCGTATACCAACTGCCGCCGACCACGATAGCGAGCAGAATCGGGCCGGGGGTGGCGAGCGCGCGAAAATCCGAGAGGCGCCGCTCGGCGCTCAGGAAGAGGGCGCAAGCCACGACCGGAAGAATCGCGCCGACGGGGCCCTTGGCAAGGACGGCGAGGCCGAGCGCGAGGGCGAAGAGATAGCGTAAGATGGCGCGGCGCCGTTTCGGCGGGAGCGGCGCTATCCACCACATGAAGGCGAACAGGGCGAACGTCTCGAAGAAGCATAGCGTCATGTCGACGCGGCCGATTCGGCCCTGCTCGATGTATTGATAGGAGCCGGCGAGAATCAGGCCGGCGAGGACGGCGTCGAGGGGGCCGAGGAAGCTCGAGGCAAAGCCGACGGTCAAGGCGGCGCCCGCGACGGCGTATAGCGCCGTGGTAGAACGAAGGTTTAAAGCCGTCACGCGACGGATTCCGGCGACGCGGTCGATGGCGAGTGCGGTCCAATGGAAGAGCGGCGGCTTGTACATCGGGGAGCGCCCGTTTTCGAGCGGGAAGAGAACCGCCCCATGCTCGACCATCTGCTGGAGGAAGACGCCTTCGACCGCCTCGTTGGAGCCGCATACGTCGGCCTCGCCCAGGCGATGGAGAGTCAGGACTGCTATCAGCGCGGCGATGGCCAGGATCGCGAGGGTGACGGACGCGCGCGGGCGTTGCGGCGGAGGGGTTGAACCGGGTACGGCAGGCGCGGTCATCGGGAAGCGATCCGGGCGGGGTCCGAGGCAATGCTGGGCGCGGGAGCCGGCCGAATCAGCGCAAATCGTAGCGGAAGATGCTCAGGCGCGCGATGCGTGCGGGGTCGTAGCCGCGCCATTTGGAGGGGGCGACCTCGGAGGGGGCGGCCTTGCGGAATTTGAGGCGCTCGAAGAAGTGGGCGGCGCGCTCCTCGGAGGTGCATGCGAAGACGTAGCGCAGGCGGCGGGCACGGGCTTCCTTGAGGACCTCGGTCACGAGTTCGTTGGCGACGCCCTCGCCCTGGAAGCGGGTGAGGGTGTAGAGGGCGGTAATCTCGCCCGCGTGATCCTTGCGGTAGGGCTCGGTAAGGAGCGAGACGATGCCGGCGAGGTGCTCGTCGGCGATGCGGTAGCCGAAGCATGAGGGGAGCAGTTGCGCGATTTCGTCCTCGGAGCGGCGGAGAAGGAAGCCTTCGTTCTGGCCGCGCATGATGAGGGCCTCGACCTCCTCGAAGTCGTCGATGGAGATCTGGCGCACGCGTCCGTACCGGCTTTCGGTGAAGAGGGTGCCGGTGCCGAGGAAGCTGAAGAGCTCCTCGTAGACCTGGCGGGGCGAGGTGAGGTTGACCGAAGGCACGCCGTCCTCGATGGCGCGGCCGGCGGCGCGGACGATGGCGCGGCGCACCTTGGAGGGTTCGTTCTGGAGGGCGCGGCGAAGCCGATGGATTTCGACGAAGGAATGGCGGCTGCCGTCGGCGTCGGCGAGCCCGCCGGCGCGGTCGAGCAGGAGCAGTTTGAAGACGCCGAGACGGCTGGCGAGTTCCTGGGCGAAGACGACGAGGTCAACCGGGTCGGCGGTTTCGGCACCGGCGACGACGATCGAGCCGGCGCGTAATCCGTGCCAGATTTCGGCGATGGCCGAATCGGGGGGATAGGGACGCGTGCGGAGGCCCTTGGCGGGGTCGAACACGGGTGGCTCGCCGCGCGGGGCGAGGCGTCCGAGCCGGCGCATCAGGCGGGGCAGCGCGCGGGCCGAGGCGATAACGATACATCGGGTCTGGTTGCGGCGAAGTTCGCGGAAGGTGCGGACGAGCGAATCGAGTTCGGTGAGGTGATCGCCGGCCGGGGGCACCATCGCGAAGAGCAGGCTCTTGCCGTAGAACTCCTCGAGATAGAAGGTCTTTTCGGTAAAGAGCGGGAAAGCCGAGCGGCTCGAGCGCGGTATGGAAAGCTCAGTTTCGTTCATCTGTTTCGTTCATTCTAGGGGTGTCGCGATTTCGGCGAGATCGCCGGGCAAAAGCAAGGGCCCGAGCGATATCGTTGACCCGAAGCGGCGCGATACGCCGATGAGAGGGTTCAATTGCGGCGGCTATTGTTTGACCGAGGCGGCGGGTTCGTGGGCGACCGGGAGGCGGGTTATCAAGGGTGCGCCTGGACGCGAAGAGGCGACGTCGCTGAGCATCGTTTGCGAGAAGACCTCGAGCAATACGCGCTGGCCCTCCTCCCATACGCGGAACATCCGGCAGAGCGGCTGGAGGCTGCAAATACTGCTGCCGTCGACGCAGAGATTGAGGGTGATCGGACCTTCGACGGCCTCGATAACGTCGCGGAAGGAGATGGTTTCGGCGGGGCGGGCGAGCTGGTAGCCGCCGCCGGGGCCGCGGCGGGCGCGCACGAGTCCGCGGCGCATCAGGTCGCGGACGACCTTTTCGAGGTAGTACTTAGGGATATGCTCGCGGCGGGCGATTTCGGTGCCGCGAGCAACGCCGCCGGGATTGTCGGCGAGATAGATCATCGCACGCAGGGCGTACTCGATCTTGCGCGGTATTTGCATCAGGCTCATAGAAGCCCTCCGTTACCCGCGAGCGAGCGCGCTGCGGGCCTGGCCTTTGCGGCTGCGCGGCGTCCGTTGGCGAGGCGTCCGTCGACGACGCGCTCGACATATTTGACCAGCATATCGCTTTCGACGTTGACGGGAGCGCCGGGGCCCTTGTCGCCCAGGGTGGTCATCTTGATGGTGTGGGGAATCAGGGCGACTTTGAAGCGGCGTCCGCGAATTCCGAAAACGGTCAGGCTGACGCCGTCGATGGCGACGGAGCCCTTTTCGATCAGGTAGCGCGATTCGCTGGCACCGACTTCGAAGGTATACAGGCGCGAGTCGCCCTCGTGCTGAATCGAAACGACGCGGCCGACGCCGTCGACGTGGCCGGAGACGAGATGGCCACCGAGGAGCTTGTCGAGGGTGAGGCAGCGTTCGAGGTTGACGTGGTCGCCGGGTTTGAGGGAGCCGAGGATGGTGCGGCGCAGAGTTTCGGCGGAGACGTCCATCGCGAGCGTACCGCGGCCCTTGCGGGTGACGGTCAGGCAGGCGCCGCTGACGGCGATCGAATCGCCGATCTTGATGCGCGGCAGCGGCAAGGCAGTGCGGATCGTAACGACCGCGCCCTTGGCGGAGCGCTTGACGCTCTGAACCGCGCCGAGATCCTCGATGATTCCTGTGAACAAATTATCCCCGAGAAAAGTCCAGAAAAATCTTACTTTTTCCTGACCCAAGAAGCAACCGAAGGTACGGAAACCGGGGCCGGTTGCGGCGGCGTATCGGCGGGATGGATAATCCGCGCGGGGTGCAAATCATGGGCGTAATCAAGGACGCGGCGGAGAAATTCTGGAGCGGCGAGGTAACCGTCGCGACGCAGCATCCGCTGATGCCCACGGGGGAGTTCGAAGAGGTTGCGGCGGGTGTCGTGTTCTATCGATGGTTCGCGAATTTCGTCGCGGTCAAGACCGAGGAGGGGCTGGTTCTGGTCGATACGGGCGCCTATTTCAATCAGCAGGCGACGGTCGAAATGGTTCGGCGGTTTGCGCCCGACCGCGTGCATACGGCGATTTATACGCACGGCCACGTCGACCATGCGTGCGGGATGCCGGCGTTCGTGGCCGAGGCGCAGCACAATCGGGTGGCGCGTCCGCGCGTGGTGGGCCATCGGACGACGGCGGCGCGATTCGATCGTTACAAGCGGACCGCCGGCTACAACTCGATTATCAACACGCGGCAATTCAGCGCGCCGTCTCAATGGCCGACCGAGTTCGTCTACCCGGATACGTACTTCGACGATCGGGTGACCGTCGCGGCGGGCAGCCTGAAGTTCGAGTGCCATCACGGGCGCGGCGAGACCGACGACGCGACGTGGGTGTATATCCCGCAGCGCAAGGTTCTGTGCACGGGAGATTTCATCATCTGGGCGGCGCCCAACGCGGGCAATCCGCAGAAGGCGCCGCGCTATGCGCGCGAATGGGCGGAGGCGTTGCGGGCGATGGCGAAGACCGGCGCGGAGGTTTTACTGCCGGGTCATGGCGTGCCGGTTTTCGGCTTGGTGCGCGTGCGGCAAACGTTGCTGGACACGGCTGAGTACCTGCAGAGCCTCTATGACCAGACGGTCGCGCTGATGAACGAAGGGCGGCGGCTCGACGAGATAATCCACAGCGTCAAACCACCGGCGAATCTCGTGGAGAAGCCGTATCTGCAAGCGGTGTACGACGAGCCGCAGTTTATCGTGCACAATATCTGGCGGCTCGAGGGGGGATGGTACGACGGGACGCCGTCGCATCTGAAGCCCGCGCCGGAGGAGCAGCAGGCGCGCCAGATCGCGGAGATGGCGGGCGGGATCGAGAAGGTTATGGCGCGGGCGCTGACAAAGTTCGAGGCGGGCGAGTTGGCGATCGCGGCGCATTTGATTGATTGGGCGGCGAGCGCGGCGCCCGACGACAGGCAAGTGCACGAGGCGCGCACAAAGATTTATACGGCGCGGGCGGCGCAGGAGTCGTCGACGATGAGCTATGGAATTTTTCGGGCGGCGGCGGCCGAGTCAGCGCAGAAGGCGGGTATCGCGCTGCCGGAGAATCCGCGACGATTCTAAGCGGTCAGGTCAGCGGATGTAGAACGGCGGCCACGGAGGTTCGAGATTCTCGCTTCGCCGATTTCGTTCAGAACAAGCGGATGCGATCAGCAAGGCGCCAGACCAACGCAAAACTAACCGGCCAATTCATACACTCCCGCCACTTTGGCTTTCTCAGAACCCAATCTTCGTCAATAAGGTGCTCCTGGAATTCGACTAGAGTCAGTCCCGCATCGCTGCCGGCCTGATGGTGGTCACTAAAGAGGTGGACGTAGCTGTGAATCGTAATCGCGGCTCCGTCATGCCGATGGTAGTGAGTAGGAGTTCCGTTCATCAGGAAGAACGGATGATACCCGACCAGAACGAAATATCCTCCTGAAACGAGTAGCCGCGCCGCTTCGCGGTAGACGGGTTTGAGGTCGACGAGATGCTCGTCCGCCAAGATGAGCGTGCACAGATCGTAACTCGATGAAGCGAGACCCGTGGCTGTTACGTCGGCACGTTGCAAGTGCCGATAGAGGCGCTTTGATTCAGCCACGCGGAGCATTTGCTCGGTGATGTCGACGCCGTCGATGAGCCGGACGCCATGATGTGACAACCACAGACCGGTGCGGCCGGTGCCGCAGGCAAGGTCGGCCGCGGTTTCGACGTTGTCCCACTCGATTAGTTTGAGGGATTGCAAAAGGGGCCGATCGAGCCCAGCGACCACGGTCGCTTCATAGTGGTCTGCCCATTCGCCGTAGCCGGTTTGAGGGGGCACGACGGGGTAGCCACGCTTGTCGAACGGAGCAAAATCCATCGTCTGCACCTACCTGCGATATGAAGGATATTTTGACACGCGGGCAGGTGTGCAAAAAAGGCCACTTCGTCGCGGCGATGCGGGTCCCGAGGCAACACCCCCTATTTCCCGCTACGACTTCCCGCCATAACTTCCAGCTAGAACTCTACAGCTTTGGTTCCGGCAGGGGGCCGCGGGCGGCTTCGTAGGCCGAGGCGACCTGGAATACCGCCGGCTCGTCGAAGGGCTTGCCGATTACCTGCATCGAGACCGGCAGACCGTCGGGGGCAAGGCCGGTCGGCAGCGCTAAAGCGGGTTGGCCGGTGATATTGAACGGCGCGGTGAAGCGCAGCACGGCGGCGACCATGTTGACGACCTCGCCCGTCGGCATCAGGGCGCGGCTGCCGACGTCGATGCGCGGCGCCGGAATCGCCGCGGTGGGCGCGACGAGCACGGCGCACTTTTCGAGCGCGGTGAGGGCTTGCGCCAGGAGGACTGCGCGGGCGCGTTGCGCGCGCACATAATGCGCCGCCGGCACGAGTATCGCCGCCTCGAGCATGCGGCGGACGTCGGCACCGTAATCCTGCGGCCGCGTGCGCATCCACCGCTCGTGATACTCGGCGGCCTCGGCCCAGGTGATATTGGTCGCGATCGCGGCGGCGTGTTCAATCGCGGGAATCGAGACCTCGGCGACGTCGGCGCCGAGCGAGCGCAATTGGGCGAGTGCCGCATTGAAGGAGCGGGCAACTTCGTCGGCGAGGCCGGTAGTGAGTTCCTTGACCACGCCGATACGCAGGCCTTTGATTTCGCGCCCGCAGGCGGCGGCATAATCGGGTACGCGCTCGCGGCTTGAAGTGGCGTCGTTGGAGTCGTGGCCGGCGATTACGTTGAGCATGAACGCGGCATCTCGCACGGTGCGAGTGATGGGGCCGGCATGGTCGAGGGAATCGGCGAGCGGGAGCACGCCATAGCGGCTGACGCGGCTCCACGTCTGCTTCAGCCCGACACATCCGCAAAACGCGGCGGGGATACGAATGGAGCCGCCGGTATCGGTGCCGATGGTGGCGGCAGCGCTCCTGGCGACGATGGCGGCGCCGGAGCCGCCGCTGGAGCCGCCCGGCACGCGGTCGAGGTTGTAGGGATTGCGGCAGGTTCCCCAATGCGGATTGGTGTTGGTGGCGCCGCTGGCGAATTCGTGGAGGTTGAGTTTGCCAAGGAGTATGGCGCCGGCGGCGGCGAGCCGCGCCCAGAGGGTGCAGTCGAAATCAGGAACGAAATCGCCGAGGATCTTCGAGCCGCCGGTGGTGCGGATGCCGCGCGTATAGCAGAGATCCTTTAGCGCAATCGGGACGCCGTGGAAGGGTCCGCGCCAGTTACCGGCGGCGAGTTCGCTCTCGGCCTTTTTCGCGGCAGCGCGAGCGGTGTCGGCGGTTACCGTGATATAGGCGCGAACCCTGCCATCGGTTTTCTCGATGCGATCGAGGTAGGCGTCGGTAACTTCGACCGGGGAAATCTGCTTCGCGCGCAGTTTGGCCCCGAGCGTCGCGAGGTCGAAGGCAAGGACTTCATCGTGCGTGGACATTGGTTGCCTCGTGAAAAGTCTTGAATCCGGGAACATCGCGGGACAGTCACCTGCCGCCCGCAGAGCGGGCGGCCCCCCTCCCTGGTCAGGGCCGAGGGAGCAAAAGGCGCGGAGGGGATGTCACCGCCGGCGGCTGACACGGTCGGCCTCCGCGATCAGGGTTGGGTAGCCGAATGGGGGCTGGAGGCCGGCGAGGCCAAGACTCTCGAGACGGCGCGAATGCGCGGCGATTGCACCGACCATATGGGCGACAGACGCCGCCGCGTCGTCGGCGAGACGGTAGTCGTACAATTCCTGCGCGAGAGTCTTGACCGTTTCTGGGGTCAAACGGGCCATGGTGGTGGTTCTCCCGAGCTGAGCGTCAGTTGATTTTGGCGAAGGCCTTGAGCAGGCGGCGAACCGCGGCGGAGTAGTCCTCCTCGACCGGGTTGGGAACAATGATCGGGAGGTCGGCGCCCTGCTTGCGATACTGTTCCAGACGTTCGAAGCATCGCGACTCAGGCCCGATAAGCGCCAACGAGTCAGCCATCGGTTCGCTGACGGCGGCGGCCATCCCGGCCATGTCGCGGCGTTTCGCGGCTTCCATCGCGGCGTTGGCGGCGGTCTCGAAGCCGCTGCGCGCGAGCAACCTATTGTAGAAGGGGAGCGCCATGTAGAAGGCGAGGCCGCGCTGGGCCGCCGCGTAGGCGCGCTTGAGATCGTTGTGCATGAAGACGGGCAATCCGACCGTCATCGCGATATCGGACGGTTCGCGGTTGTGCTCGCGCGCGGTCTCGTGGGCAGCGTCGATCGACTTGCGCATGCGCTCGGGAGTGCAGAGATAGAGCATCAGGCCGTCGGCGAGTTCACCGCCGAGCCTCGCGGTCTCGAGCGCGAGCGCGGCGTAGTAGATGGGGATGGGCTTTTTGGGCTGACGGAATTTCATCCCGAACATCTCGGTCTTGCCGCCGAGCGTGTCGCGAATAACCCTGGTATCGCGGCGCAGGCGATCACGCGCGTTGCCCATGTCGATTCCGCGCGCCTCGAGCGCGGGGCGATGGCTGACGCCGAGGCCAAGGATAAAGCGGCCATCGGAGGCGTCCTGGACCATCTCGGCGGCGGCGGAGCACAGGGTGGGTTCGCGCAAATAGATGTTGACGATCCAGGTGCCGATCTCGACGCGCTTGGTGACGTGGGCGATGCCGTAACAGCACATCAGGGCGTCGTTGTTGGCCTCGGGAACGAAGACACCGCTCATTCCGGCGTCCTCGGTTTCGCGTACGAGGGTAAAGAATTCCGGAAAGGGGATACCGGACATCGGGGAGAGCGAAAAGCCCAGTTTCGCCATGATCGACGACTTCCTTTCTCCGAAGTATTGGACGCTATCCTAGCGCAGGAGTCGGAAGAGGGGTTAGCGGGCGCGGCGGCGGAGTTGCGCAAGGGGGTAGGTGCCTTGCGATTGGGCCGCGTGATAGGCTCGATTAAATCCAAGTCCGGGCGCTTGAGGCAAATCCTGCATCAGTCAGAGTGCCGTTCAACGTGATGGACCGTGATTATGAGCAGCGACCAAGGTTCTCATACCGGGCGCAAGCCCAATCGGCTTATTGACGAACAGAGTCCATATCTGCGCCAGCATGCGTATAACCCGGTGGACTGGTATCCGTGGGGCGCCGAAGCGATCGCGCGCGCCAAGGCCGAGAACAAGCCGATCCTGCTGTCGATTGGCTATTCAGCGTGCCATTGGTGCCACGTAATGGAGCGCGAGTCGTTCGAGAACGAAGATATCGCGCGGCTGATGAACGAGAGGTTCGTTTCGATCAAGGTGGATCGCGAGGAGCGTCCGGACCTCGATCAGATCTATATGGACGCGGTGCAGCTATTGACCGGGCGCGGCGGGTGGCCGCTTACGATGTTCCTGACCCCGGAAGGCAAACCGTTTTACGGGGGCACCTATTTTCCGCCTACGGATCGGCACGGCCTGCCCGGGTTTCCGCGGGTGCTGGCCGGGGTGTCGAACGCATACCGAGAGAAGCCGCAGGACGTGGAGCACAACGTCGAGCGGTTGACGCGGGCGATAGAGGAGAGTTCGCAATACGCTGCGGAAGGCGAGGTCAAGCCGAATCTCGCGCTCACGGCGGCACGCGCGCTGGCGCAACATTGCGACAGCGTCAACGGGGGACTGGGTGGAGCGCCGAAATTTCCCAATACGTTCGTGTTTTCGCTGCTCTTGCGGATGTTCGAGGCCGAAGGCGACCTGAGCCTGGGCGAGGCGGTGCGGCATACGCTGGCGAAAATGGCGAAGGGCGGAATCCACGATCAGATAGGCGGGGGGTTTCATCGCTACAGCGTTGACGAAAAGTGGCTGGTGCCGCACTTCGAGAAGATGCTCTACGACAACGCGCTGATCGCGAGGCTTTACCTGGATGCCGGGCGCGCGTTGAACGAACCGGAGTTTATCGGGACCGCGCGCGGAATTCTCGATTACGTGCTGCGCGAGATGACGAGCCCGGAAGGGGGATTTTATTCTTCGCAGGACGCCGACAGCGAGGGCGAGGAGGGCAAGTTCTTCCTGTGGACGCCCGAAGAGGTGAGCCGGGTGCTCGAGAGCGAGCTGGCGCAAATCGCGATGCGCTATTTCGACATCGGCGCCGAAGGGAATTTCGAAGGGCGGAACATCGCGCACCGCACGATCGAAATCGGGGAAGCGGCGCGGATGTTCGGCAAGACCGAGGAGGAGATGGCGCGGGCGATCGCGACAATCAGGGCCCGGTTGTTCGCCGCGCGCGAGCAGCGGATCAAGCCGGGGCGCGACGAGAAAATCCTGGCGGCGTGGAACGGCATGATGATAAGCGCGCTGGCCGAAGGGTATCGCGCGACGGGCGACGAGCGCTATCTGGCGGCGGCCAAGCGCGCGGTGGATTTCGTGATGACGCGGTTGTGGGACGGGCGGGCGTTGAGACGTTCGAGCAAAGACGGGGTCGCGCGCTTCAACGCCTACCTGGAGGACTATGCGCTGATAGCGAGCGCGATGATCGACACTTACGAGGCGACGCTCGAGCAGCGTTATCTCGGACTGGCGAGGACGATGGCCGATGTGATCCTGGAGCGCTTCGCGGACGGGGAGAATGGCGGGTTCTTTTTTACCTCGAACGACCACGAGGCGCTGATCACGCGATCCAAGCCGGCCTTCGACGGATCGACGCCGTCGGGCAACAGTGCTGCCGTGAACGCGCTGTTGCGGCTGTCCGCCTATACCGGCGAGACGCGCTACCTGGAGGGGGCGGCGCGGACGATCCGGCTTTTCGCGGGAATGGCCGAGAAGCAGCCGTTTGCGTTTTCGCACATGATCGAAGCGATAGACCTCTACGAGCGCGGCCCGAGCGACGTGGTAATCGTGGGCGAGCGCGATAGCGCCGAGTTTCGCGAATGGATCGAGCGGCTCGGGCTGATCTACGTACCGAATCGCACGCTGTTCGCGATCGATCCGAGACTTCCGGCCGAAGCTATGGTGCCCGAGCCGGCGCAGGGCAAGGTGCAGGTCGACGGCCGGCTGACAGCCTACGTATGCCGCGAACGCACCTGCTCGGCCCCGATAACCTCGTTCAGGGATCTGCAGAGCGAGCTCGTGGGGTAAGTTGCGCCAGATGGAGAATCCCGCCGCAGTGGCGTCGGTTGCGGATGGTCATCTATTCGAGCCGATCATCGTCAACCGGCCGCCGCTTCCCGCGCGATCGACGTTGAAGGCGGTAGTGTTCAACGCGCGGGGCGGCCGTCATCTGGCCGGGATCGTCGATTGCTTGCGGCGGCCGCCGCTTCAGGGTGCGGATGTGATCCTGCTATGCGAGGTGGCCTGGCGGCATCGGGAATCCGGCGGGCGCGAATCGGCGTCCGAGCTGGCCACGGCGCTGGGGATGAGCTTTGCGTATTTGCCGCAATTTGCGGTTCCACGGCGGACGGGATCGCCGGAATCGTCGCTGGGAAACGCGATCCTGAGCAGCCGGCCACTGGCCGAGGCATACGCAATGCCGTTGACCCATCAGATTCGGACGCGCCGAATCCGGGGGCTCGTCGGGACGGCGGCGGGATTGGCGGCAAGGGCGACATTCAACGGCAAGACGATAACTCTCGGCGTGGCGCATCTGAACAGCCGGGGAAGTCCAGCGGGACGCGAGCTGCAAATGCGGGAGTTCATGACGAGATTTCCGCGCGAGGGTCCGGCGCTAATCGGCGGCGACTTCAACACGACGACGGTGGACCTGCGCGATCGCTATGCGATGATGAGCGCGATACGCCAGTTGTTGCTGGAGCCGAGCCGTCTATGGGCGCCGGAACGATGGGAACCGCTGTTCGAGCGTTTGGCGGAGGCGGGCTTCGAGATAGGCAGCGCGAACGCGCCCAGGCGTCAGACGTTCACGCTTAGCGGGATAATCCCGCCGCCGATACGACTCAAACTCGACTGGATAGCGTCGCGCGGCCTGGAGCCGGTTCCGGGGTCGGCGGCGGTCAGGCCGGCGCGCCAATCGATCTTTGGCCCGCGGATTTCGGATCATGACTTCGTGGTCTGCGACCTACGTATCTGAGCGTCAGGCGTCGACCTCCGCGATTCCGTCGCGGATCACGGCGAGGCCCTCGGCGTTGCAGGTCTCGTAAGTGAAGGTGTGACGGCCCGCGCGGGTTCCGGCGGGCCACACCGTTGTCGCAATCGTGTCGCCGGGGAAGACCGGCCGCGAAAAACGCACGCGGAGGCGCTTGAGGTGCGTCGGGTCGCCTGCGCACAAGTTGTCAATCATCACCTTTGAAGTGAAAGCCATGGTGCAAAGCCCGTGAACGATAATCCCCGGCAGTCCGGCCATCTTTGCAACGTTGTGGTCGACGTGGATCGGGTTGCGGTCGCCCGAGGCTTCGGCGTAGCGGAAGGTCTGGTCCGGGTCGATCGTTTGCGCGACGACGAGGAGCGGCCGCGGGGCGCGCGCGGCGGCGGGGGCTCTGGATTCGGTGGGCGCTCCGGTATCGCGGCGTCCACGGATGAACACGGTGAAGGTGGTGCGGTTCACGGTTTGGCCGAGCTGGTTTTGTGCCTCGAGCGAAAGCGCCATGGTTTCGCCGCCCGCGGCGGATTCGATTGAGGCGACGGTGGAAGCCGCGGTGATCAGGTCGCCGGGGTGAAGCGGTGCGAGAAATTCCATGTCCTGGGCGCTGTGCAGCAGGCGCAGCAGGTCGGCGTGCAATTCGGGATCGGTCATCGCGCTGAGCACGGGCAGCCAGGTGACTACGACCGCGAACATCGGCGGCGCGACGATTCCGCCGGGCGTTGCGGGATCGAAGAAGCGCGGATTCGGATCGTTGTATGCCCGCGCGTA